>DAOVVQ010000009.1 GCA_030637065.1 Planctomycetota bacterium | reverse complement strand
GCTTAAGAAGTTGCAGAAGGAAAAGCAGACCGAGAAGGCCAAACCCAAACGCAAGGCCCCGGATATCTCGACATATCGTCAGGATTCGGCGGATGCCGAGGCCCCAGCGCTAAAGCATAAGGCGATCACCAGCGCCAAACCGAACAGGCCGCTTACGATCACCGCTGAGGTTAGCGATCCTTCCGGCGTTAAGTGGGTCAGGCTCAGGTTTCGTTATGTAACGCAGTTCGAGGATTATAAGACGCTTGAGATGCGTCCCGCGGGCCGAAAGAACCGGTACACCGCGACGATACCGGGTAAAGAGATATCGCCCGAGTGGGATTTCATGTACCTCTTTGAGGTGATGGACAACAAGGGCAACGGCAAGATGTATCCGTATTTTGAAGAGCAGGCTCCGTATATAGTCGTCGAGCTTGAGCGATAAGAAAAGGAGGCAAAAATTATCAAGACCAAGACAGTTTTGCAGACCAGATGGGGCGTTAGGGGTGTTCTTCTGATCGCTCTTGCGTGCATTTTGTCGTCCGCCGGGCTGGTAACGGCAGGGGGGGTGATCGTCGTCGATGACTTCGATCGCGCCGACAGCCTTTATCACGGCCATCAGTGGGAGACGCTGAATCCGGGCTTCTGGAAGATAGAGGATGGAAGCCTTCGCCGGCGCCTGCACAATGAAGGCGACTGGGCGCAGGGCGGCGAGTTTCCGTTTCGGACGCTGCTGAAAGGCGGGCAGAGGTCGTGGCCTTATGACAAACCTCAAAGGGTCTTGCCGCCGGGCTATCCGCCGTCGCTGCCATTCGGGATGATCTGGCGGAGGGATTATGCTCTTACGGGTAACTATACGGTGACAATGGAGGCGACGGTTCTTGGTTTGCCGCCTTCGCCTGAGCAGACGGAAGACAGCCGAGAGTATATGCCGGATTATTCGGTGATGGGTATTTGTTTCGGCGGGCAAAGCCTGCTCGAATCGTGGACGGGTCGCGGGAAGGTCGATGCGTCGGCCTGGATGGCCCTTTGGCGGGCGGACGGCGGGCTGGGCATCTATAGCCATGCCAGCGACGGGCCCGATACCGCACAGCAAGGCTCTCAGAGGCAGGCGGCGGTTCCCAAAGCCGGCGATAAGGTCACGATAAGCGTGATCGTCAGCGGTGATGACAAGTCCGCAGCAACGGTTACCTGCCACCTGACAGCGGGGGGGCAGACATATTCGGTTACATGCGAAGATGTGGACCGCCGGACCTTTACCGATGGCTATTTCGGCCTGGTCTGTCGGGGTCTTCTGGATTTCAAGGTCAACCGTGTCACGCTCACGCCGTTTGACAATACGCCCGCCAAGGCAGTAGTCAACGACCTGCACGTATGCTACCCGCTCGGCGATACTTTGCAGCAGGCGGGTGGCAAATGGCATTGCAGGTTCATCGCGATGTTCCGCAGCGACGGCAATAAGGCCGAGATTCGTGTTTCTAACTCGCCTTCGCCCAAAGGCGGATGGGCAAAGATCCCAGCCGCCGGCGCCGCGAAGATCATCAGCAACGATTTCCGCATCAATACCGCCAGTATCGACGTGACGCTGCCCTTTAATCCCGGGCAAAAGACGATGTATTACACGGTCTTTAAGGATGGCCTCGATGTAACGGGCGACAGTCGCACGGACTGGCTCGGCAGGAAGGATTATGTCGGTCGTCTGCCGCAGCTAACGGCTCCGTACCGCATAGCCGGACTTGGCGGCCATTCGATCGTGGGACCGGCTGATATGGAAGGGATCGAGAGGTTCGAGGTCAACTGGATCCGCGGCCAGCCGACGCGTCAGGCCTTTAAGTATATGGAGGATTTTGATTTTCAGATATGCAACTGGGAAGACGATGTGTGGTACCTGGAGATGGTCTTCGCCCCGGTCAGCGTCGACGATGCCTATAAGATCGTCAATCTGACGATCGCCAATACCACCACCCGCTGGCAGATGATGCGGCACTGGAATACGATCAATCCGGGCGACCATGATTTCGGTATGAACGACCTCCGCGGGCCCGAGCAGTATGCGGTTCGCAGGTACGGCGACTTAGGCCAGGACCCCACATATCTGCGCCGAAACTACAAAATGGTCCAGCACCTGATAAGCGGCGATGAGAACCCGTCCTCGAAGGGTAACGCCAAACTTTGGCGGCGATGGAAGATGCCCAACGGCGATTTTACGTACCTGATAATCGATGCGCGTTCCTGGCGCGACAGCACCGAGACAGCCCTCTATGCCAACTACGGCTGGGGCCATAACGAAACGGTTTACGAGCGTGATGCACCGATGCGGCCTTTGCTCGGCGAAGAGCAGTTCGCCTGGCTAAGCGAAATAGTTCGCACGGATACGTCTTCGCTGATGTGCGTTACGGGCATTAACGGCTTGCATACCGTCTGGCAGGGAAGCAGCAGCTTCGATCCGGAAACCGGGCTGAACTTCAACCAGCGGGGCCGCGGTTCCGGTGATTTTGCCGGTTGGGCCAAGGCGGGTTCGGATCGTGTTATAGAGCTTTTTGGCGGCAGAGAGGGGATCGTTACCGTCTACGGCGATGTTCACTGTTCGGGGCTGATGAAGAATTTAGAGCACCGCCTTTACGAATGCTCCTTCGGCGCGATCGCCCGCAACGGCTCTCGGGGGCTCAAAAAAGGTTTCGGCCCGCACATGTTCGACTACGACCTAAGGCCCATCGATATGTTAGGGCTTTATCATACCAGCTACGATTCGCCCGATCTGCACAAAAGAGAGGGGCCAAACCACTGGAATTTCTTAGAGATGCAGTTCGATACCCGAGGCGACGAGCCTGAGTTTTACTGCAAGATCCGCAATGTGATCGACTCGCCAACCCAATTGCACCGCGGCGGCGGGTTCATCAAGGACAAGGCCTCCAATACCGCCCGTCCACATACGTGCAGCCTGCCGAAGATAAAGACGCTCGCCAATGCCGATGTGCTGTTTACTTCGCTCGAAGGCCATCCGATCCGCGGGGCCCGCAGCAACGCGGACGGCAGCGTGCCGATAACCGGACTCATAGAGATCGACGGCAAGGATATCCCAGCCGGAACCCGCGTGATAATGACGGCGTTTGACGGCAAAAAAACCGATTGCCGCCTCATCGAGACCGAACCGGTCAATGCAAAAAAACTGGCCCGGTTTCGGGAGAATATTCAAGTTCTGCAGGCACAGGGCAAACAGCAGCGCGAGCAGTGGATAAAAGAGCACAAGGCAAAAAAGTAAAGGAGAGATCGAATGAACCGCCCAGGCAAAATAACAAATCGCATTCTCGCAGTTTCGGTTGTGTCGGCAATGTTATGGATAACCGGTTGTGGGGTGCCGCAGGCTGCTCCTTCCCTCGGGCAGGGCCAGATGGCCGGCCGCGTTACCGAAGACAGCGTTATCCTCCAGTCGCGACTGACGAAGGGCGACAAGCTCGTCGATGGCGACCTGCCCGGCAACGAGGGCGTCGCTTGTTTCGAGATCGCGACGAATCGTGATTTTTCCGACGCCTCCCGGACCGATTGGCAAAGGGCAAGGTGGGAATATGACCACATCATCAAGACCAAAGTCAGCGGCTTAAAGTCCGGCACAAGGTATTACTATCGCCTTGTTTACGGATCGAGTCGCCCTGATGCCGTGGAGGGCCGGACCTGCACGTTCAGGACCCTCGGCGGCAAGGACGAGGTGCGGAAGGTCAGCTTCGCGGTGGTGACGGGGATGAACTATTTCTTCTTTAAGGAGGGCGCCTACAACCGCGGCGGCGGCTATAAGGGCGACGATAAGCACCTTGGCTATCCGTCACTGGCGAGTATCCTTAAGCTAAAGCCCGATTTTTTCGTCGGCACCGGCGACACGGTCTACTTCGACCATCCGGCTGCGAGTTCGAAAGGCGATAGGTATACCGGCTTGGCATGGTCTGACAGGGCGACGACTGAGACCGAGATGCGGCGGAAGTATCACGAGCAGTTCATTCAGCCGCGATTTGCCGATCTCTTCGCCGAGGCAGCCACATACTGGGAGGTCGACGACCATGAGTACCGCTACAACGACTGCGACAATACCGGCGATAAGGAGCCATCGGTGGCGATGGGCCGCCGCAATTTTCGCGAGCAGCTTCCGGTAGTCGACCCGAAGGACCCGGATGCCCTGACTTACGGTACGTTTCGCGTCAACCGCCATTTGCAGATATGGCTGGTCGAGGGCAGGGAATTTCGCAGCCCCAACAAGATGGCCGACGGTCCCAAAAAGAGCATCTGGGGTGAAACGCAGAAGCAGTGGCTAAAGGACACGCTCAAGGCAAGCGATGCGACGTTTAAGATCCTTATTTCGCCGACCCCGATGGTCGGGCCCGATGGCGACAGGAAAACAGACAACCACGGAAACACCGGCGGCTTTCGCCATGAGGGCGATGAGTTCTTTGACTGGCTTAAGGCCAACGGTTTTCTCAGGAAGAATTTCTATATCTGCTGCGGCGACCGCCACTGGCAGTATCATGCGGTGCATCCGAGCGGTTTCGAGGAGTTTTCGTGCGGCTCGATCGTCGAAGAGAACAGCCGCACCGGTGTCCGGGCGGGGGACCCGGCTTCGACCGATCCGGAAGGAAAGATCAAACAGCCCTACTGCGTGCTCGAAAAGGAAGATGTCGGGCCGGGCTTTCTGGTATTTTCGATAGTCCCGGACAACTCGAAAAAAGGCGCCCATGCCGAATTTTCATTCTATGACCAACACGGCAAGCTGAATTACTCGGCGGTCAAGCGGGCCAAATGACAATAGCAAGGGGTTTTTTCATGCGTTTATCGAAACTGATGGTAATAGCGGCGCTTGCGGCGATCCCGTGTCTGTCATGCAACAGCCATACCCCCAGCTGCCAAACACTGCCGCAGGTTCCGGATATCGTTTACAAAGAGGATATCCAGACGGGCAGCGCCGCCGAGCAGGCGATGGGGATCGACCGGACGCTCCAGGTCTTTCGCACGAAGGTCATCCCCTGGGCCCAGCAGGTCGACCCCGATTACAAATACGCATCGCCGGCGGCTGTGGAGCGATTCAAGGATATGAAGATCGGCATCCGCATTCACTGGGGTGTTTACTGTCTGAATGGCTCGAACCCATCCTGGTCGCTGTGGTACCAAAAGGGCCAGCTAAAGGAAGGCGACAGCTACCGCGAAAGCTCAGGTCTGAGTAACGATGAGTACGTCGAATACATCAAGCGATACTCGACGTTTTATCAGGATTTCGATCCCGCCGGCTATGACCCCGCGCAGTGGGCGAGGCTGTTTAAGCGGGCGGGGCTGAAGTTTGCGGTGCTGACCACCAAACACCATGACGGATTCAGTCTGTTCGATACCGACACTACGGTCAACGCCCTGAAGCGAACAGACGGCGGCGGCTACGAAAAGGTCCGCAATCACTACAGCATTATGGAGACACCGTATAAGAAGGATATCGTCGGTGCATATTGCGAGGCGATGCGGGACGCCGGCCTTGGGGCGGGATTGTATTTTTCAAACCCCGACTGGAACGATTACGATTTCAGATTCGGCCAGCACCATCTCTACAGGGACCCGGCCTACACGAGAGATTCCGCCCCAGCCGGGTGGACGCGGGCGCTTATGCGGCACAGGCAACAGCTTGTCGAGTTGTGCTCCAACTACGGCAGGATCGACATCCTTTCGTTAGACCACGGCCTGCCATTCGAGGCCTGGCCCGAACTTAAGGAAACGATCAAGACCGTCCGCAGGCTTCAGCCGGATATCATGATACGCCACCGCGGCATCGGGGCCTACGGCGATCATTTCACCCCGGAAGGCAACAGGCCTCCGCTGCCCGGAACGAGTACGGATCCGGAAAAGACCGCCCACTACAGAGAGGATCGGGCATGGTGCAAGATCGGCGGCACAGACGGCCACCCCGGCTATAGCCCCGACCAAAAGCCGATCGATACGACGAAGGCGGTCCATCAGCTAATAGAGATATGTGCCCTTGGCGGCATTATGCAGGTCGGATTCGGCCCAGGGCCCGATGGCAGGTTCCATCCCAATGTCGTTAAGTTTTTCCATGAATTCGGCGACTGGCTAAGCGTAAACGGCGAAGGGATTTACGCCACCCGCCCAAGAACCGACGGAAACTGGAAAGAGGGCGAAAACGTCTATTATACGCACACTAAGGACGACCGGTATATGTTCGCGATCACAACAGCCTGGCCGGGGGAGCGGCTCATTCTGACCACTGCCCAGCCAAAGGCGAATTCAAAGGTCACAATGCTCGGCTTTGACCGCCCCTTGAAATGGAAGCAAAATGATGGTAAACTGGCTGTCACGATCCCGCGCCGTTTGCAGGATGCGGAAAATCGCCCGTGCGGACATGCGTGGACATTTAAGATTGAGAAATAGCCGGATATTTACCTTAACCCAGGAGGTTTCATAAGGTTATGGAGCGAAAGAACTTAACACGACGCGGATTTCTTGGCACCGTTGCCGCGGGTCTGTGCAGTGCCGGTATGGCGCCGCTGGCCCAGGCGAAAGGCTCAAAGAGCAAAACCAGACCCAACGTTGTGCTTATGATGGCCGACGATCTCGGTTATGAGTGCCTCAGTTGCAACGGCGGTCTGTCCTACAAGACGCCGGTACTCGATCATTTGGCTGAGATGAATGTCCGCTTCGAGCATTGCTACAGCCAACCGGTCTGCACGCCTTCACGCGTGAAGATCATGACCGGCCAGTATAACTTCCGCAACTATATCAGCTTCGAGTGTCTCAGAGCCGGCGAAACGACCTTCGGCCACATCATGCAGGATGCCGGGTACGAGACGTGTATTGCCGGCAAATGGCAGTTGTCCGGTTCCGACGATTATCCGGGTACTCTGCCGGAGGACGCCGGTTTCGACGAATACTGTCTGTGGCAGATACACGCAGCGGACAAAGGCTCGCGATACTGGAACCCCACGCTGATACAAAACGGCAAAAAAATGGAGGGCCTCGAGGGCAGGTACGGCCCGGATGTGCTGTATGAGTACGTTTCCGGCTTCATGGAAAAGAACCGCCACAAGCCCTTCTTTGTGTATTATCCGATGGTCCTGCCCCACGGCCCGCACATGCCAACGCCCGACAGTAAGGAAGGCGACAGCAAAAGCAAGCGCCACGCCAAATACTTCCCCGATATGGTTTCGTATCTGGATAAAAATGTTGGCCGCGTCATCGCGAAGATAGACGAGCTTGGCCTGCGGGAAAATACTCTGATAATCTTCATCGCCGACAACGGTACGGACAAGAAGATCGTCTCGAAAATAGGCGACCGACTCATCACAGGCGGCAAGGGGACCACTCCCGACGCCGGTACGCATGTCCCCATGATCGTCAGTTGGAAGGGCACAGCCGCCTCCGGCAAAGTTATTAACGAACTGATCGATTTTTCCGATTTCCTGCCGACCATAGCCGACGTTGGCGATGCGAAAATCCCGAAGGGCATGATGGTCGACGGCAAGAGCTTTCTGCCCCTGATCAAAGGCCAAACCGACCAGACCAAGGAGTGGGTATTCTGCCATTACAACAAGGCCAAGCACAAGGCCGCTGCCAACAAAGGCAAAGATACCGAAAATAAATCGAATAAGCCGGAATACACGCGTTTTGTGCGAGACAAGAGGTATAAGCTCTACAGCAACGGCAACTTCTTTGACGTGCCCAACGACCCCGAAGAGAAAAACCCGATCCAGTCAGCACCGGAAAAACGCCGCCGGCTCCAGGAAATACTCGATACTATCGATTAAAGCGGCTTTGGTGGCCCGTTAACGCAATTTAACCGGCCCCGGAGGCGTCTTTGATGTCGTCTGCAACATGTTAGTCAAACAGCGTGGGCCAGGGCTCACCCTACAGGTTGAAAAACAGGATCGCAGGAAGCTCAAATACTTGAAAGGAGCGAAATGATGCGAGAAAAAAGTTTGCCCGTCTTTGCAATGATATCATTTGTGGTTGCGGTTATGGTCTGTGCGCCGATTGCGGGTTTTTTCACCTGCGCGGTCGCCGGTGCGGCTGAGGTTGATATTTCGCAACTGTATGTCAGGCAGGACACGTGGTCCCGGACGTTATCGAACAGCCGCCAGGGGTATTTAGCATGGTGGCAGCAGCAGCACAAGGGCCTCGAACTTGAGCCCTGGTACGTACGGGCAAAAACGACAGGGGGCCAAAAAGACCTCTCTATAAAGCAGATCGATGTTTCCGAGACGGACGGCAAGGGCATACCGATGTGGTATAAGCGGCTTGATTTAATCGACGCAACCGTGCATCAGGACCTGGCCAACGATTCCGAGCCGATCCTGTACCATTTAAGGCTCATCACCGCAGAAAAGCCGATGAAAGTTGCCGCATATCTCGGCGCACAGGTCGGGCTGGACGTCTGGCTAAACGGCAAGAGCATCCTGTCGGACCCGAAGATGGGCAACAATTTCTATACCGAGGCCAACCAGGCGAAGGTCCAGTTGTCGCTTCGCAAAGGGTTGAATAAACTGGTCATGAAGACCCACGGCGCACGGTGGGGCGGATTTTACTTTTCGCTCCTGTCGCCGGATAAGGCCTCGCCGAGCCGGTTCGAAGCGCTGCTTGCAAAAATGCAGCAGGATTTCCCCGTCGAGACCGCCCGGATGCAGGCAGATGCTCGCAAAGGGCACATTGCGACATGGTTTCGTTACGCCGATGAGGTGGACCTGCCAAGGCTGCTGGCCCAGCGTTCGATCACGGGCCTAAATGGCCATAACAGCGCCCTGCAGGACGAACTCAGACAGGCGATCTCTGCCGACACGCGCACCAGCCGGCAGGAGTGTCTGGATCTGTATGCCGCAGCCTCGAATCTCCGCAAGGCGTGGTATGAAGTTGAGAATGTAAACTTCCGTGCCCTGAAGATGGCCATCGCGGACCTGGCGAAGACTTTTTCCGATGACTACGCAAGCGGCGAAAAGTATCTTCAGCAGGCAAAGGCATGGGAGTTGCGCGTTGCCGGGATAACAAATGGGCTGGAGGCGGCAAAGCCGGCGGCAATACAGCAGGCGAAGGAATTGGCCGCTTTTCAGCGATTGGCGCTTTTGTCTAATCCGCTGCTGGATTTCGACGATCTGATGCTGATCAAGCGCCGGCCCCACGACGACCCGCGAAGGTCCACGGCCCACAGGGGTCTGGGTAACTATACCGGCCTGCCTCAGCAGTCATCGTTTCAGCTTCACCGCACCCGCCAGAGATTCGGCTGGGAAAATGAGATCGTCCGGCTCTCGATCGCTGACCTCAGCGCCGAGCCGAAAACGATATACACCCCGTCGACACCGAAACTCATCTCGGGTATCAACCTGCACTTTGGCGGCGACAAAATGCTCTTCGGGATGCCGGGTATGCACAACCGCTGGCAGGTCTTCGAGGTTGGCAGCGGCGGAGGCAACCTTCGCCAGGTTTCGCTCGGCGACCAGACCGACGTCGACAACTTCGACGCCTGTTACCTGCCCAACGGAAAGATCGTCTTTATCTCCACGGCATGTTTCCAGGGCGTACCCTGCAACGCCTCGGTCCCGGTGGCGACGAGCTACCTGATGGACGGCGATGGCCGCAATGTCCGCCAGCTTACATTCGAGCAGGACCACAATTATTACCCCACCATGATGAACGACGGGCGTGTTATTTATCTGCGGTGGGAATACACCGACATACCGCACGTCTGGGGCAGGTACCTCTTTACGATGAACCCCGACGGCACCGGCCAGAGGGCCCTTTACGGCAGCGGCGGATACTGGCCCAACTCGATGTTCTACGCCAAGCCGATACCCGATCATCCGACCAAGATCGTCTGCATCTTCACCGGCCATCACATCGGTCGCGAGGGCGAGCTGATGGTCCTGGACCCGGCCCTTGGGCGAAAATCCGCCGAGGGTGTTGTCCAGCAGATTCCCGGCTATGGCAAAAAGCCCGTGCCGAGGGTCCAGGATAAGTACACGGAATTCAGTTGGCCGAAATTTACGCACCCCTGGCCTTTGAGCGAGAACTACTTCATCGTCTCGTGCAAGCCAAGGCCCGAGGACCTTTGGGGCATCTATCTCGTCGACACTTTCGACAATATGATCCTGCTCAAGGAGATCGAAGGCCACGCACTCTTCGAGCCGATGCCGCTGCGAAAGACAAAGACCCCGCCGGTGATCGCCGACCGGGTCGACCTGACCCGCCAGGATGCACTGATGTATATCGAGGACATCTACGCCGGCCCCGGTCTTAAGGGCGTGCCCAAGGGCTCGGTCAAACAGATCCGGCTTTATACGTATCATTTCGCCTACGATAAGACCGTCGGCATCAGCAGCCGGGTCGGCACCAACGGCCCCTGGGAGCCTAAGCGGATCATCGGCACGGTCCCGGTCGAAGAGGACGGCAGTGCGTTTTTCCGCGTCCCCGCCAATACGCCGCTGTCGCTCCAGCCGCTTGACGGCGAGGGCAAGGCGATGCAGCTTATGCGAAGCTGGACGACGGCCCAGCCCGGTGAGATGGTCTCCTGCACCGGCTGTCATGAAAACCAAAGCACCGTGGCACCTAACCGAAGCACGATCGCCAGCCGCCTCCAACCGGCGGAGATCGAGCCCTGGAGAGGCCCGGTCCGCGGGTTCGGATTCAAGTACGAAGTTCAGCCGGTCCTGGATAAATATTGCGTCGGCTGTCATAACGGTAGCGAAAAGACCATAGCCAGAGGCATGCCGGACCTTCGCGATGAAGTTGCGCAGGACCGTTTCGTCGTTTACAAACGCGGCACTCCCGAGGTCGAGACCATCGAAGGCGCCAGCAAAGCCGAGTTGCTGAAGAAATATCCCGGCGTCTTTGATCCGTCGTTTATCGCTTTGCGGGGCTATGTCCGCGTCGGCGGGCTGGAGAGCGACCTCCGGCAGCAGAACGCCTGCGAATTCCACGCCGATACCAGCGAACTTATCCAGATGCTCAAAAAAGGGCATCACGGCGTAAAGCTGGACGATGAGGCGTGGGACCGCCTTGTAACCTGGATCGATCTCAACGCTACCTGCCACGCAACATGGCGAGAGACGGCGGGCATGGAGAGGATCAGTAAGGACCACCAGCGTCGTCGCGACCTGCGGCTGCTTTATGCCGGGCTGGACGATGACCCGGAGACGATCCCGCAGAGGATCAGCGAGAAGGTCGAATTCGTAAAGCCCGATCATGGCCGCCGGGCCAAACCCAAGCTCGTCCACGTGGCAAACTGGCCCTTTGATGCGGGCGAGGCCGTCCGCAAACAAACCGCCGCTGGGCCGGTTAACCGCAGTATCGATCTCGGAAACGGCGTTACAATGGAGATGGTTCGCATCCCCGCCGGGCAATTCGTGATGGGCGACTTGCACGGCAATAGCGACGAACGGCCGCTGGCGCCGGTAAAGGTCGAGAAGGCCTTCTGGATGAGCAAATTTGAAGTCACCAACGAGCAATATGCCCGCTTTAACAGTTCCCACGACAGCCGCTACGAACATGCCGGCTCGATGATCTTCAGCGAATATGACCTTGGACCCCTCATGAACAAGCCGTCCCAGCCGGTCGTCCGCACCTCGTGGACTCAGGCGATGGCGTTTTGCCGGTGGCTATCCGAGACCAGCGGGCAGGAGTTCACCCTCCCGACCGAGGCGCAGTGGGAATATGCCTGCCGCGCCGGGACAAACAGCCCAATGTCGTTCGGTAATCTCGATACGGACTTTTCTACGCTGGCCAACATGGCCGACCAGTCGATACGAGAACTGGCCCATCGCGGAAGGCACGATGTTCCCGACCTTATCCCGCGCGACAACCGCTTCGACGACGGCCACCTGGTGACCGCATACGTCGGCAGTTACAAACCCAATCCGTGGGGGCTCTGCGATATGCACGGCAACATCTGGGAGTGGACCCGCTCGGCCTACATGGAATATCCCTACGACGACGGCGACGGGCGAAACGATATTGACGAAGTCGGCGAGAGGGTCGTTCGCGGAGGCTCATGGAATGACCGGCCCAAGAGATGCCGCTCGGCGTTCAGGTTAAGCTATCCCGGATGGCAGCAGGTCTACAACGTAGGATTCAGGGTCATTATAGAAGCCGATGGTCCCGGGTCGATGGTGGCTCAGACAAAATGACGACGATGACGGCAAAAACAATATGCACGAACAAAAGGGCAGGGCGGTTGATCGCGATCGCCTTGCTGATGTCGCTGATGGTATTAGGATGCGACAACCGCAATGACACGACCACTGCCGCCGCGGATTCCGCCGGCTCGACATCCGAGACCAAAGGTTCCGATCCCGATCCCGAGCCCGATGACATCCCTCGTTTCGCCAACAACTCGCCATTCGCCGTCGAATACGAATCGCCCATACCCAAAGAGGGCAAGCGGTTGTGGGCAAGGTCCGTTCTTTGGGAAAAGGCCCCCGAACTGGTAGTCGAAAAATGGATCGGCGATGAGCCCGAGACGGCTGGCAAGTACATGCTGATAGAGATTTGGGCGACATGGTGCTCGCAGTGCAGAAAGGCAACGCCGCTGCTTAACGCATTCCACAAAAAATACGGCGACAACCTGGTGGTGATCGGGATATCCGACGAGCCGCAAGCAAAGGTCAGGCCTTATGCCGACGAAAATATCGACTATTACACGGCAGTCGATACGCAGGGACGCATGAAAAAGGAGTTGGGCGTATCCGGCATTCCGCACGTGATAATTGTCGAGCCCGGCGGCAGTGTGGTGTGGGAGGGCTTTCCGCTGCTGGCAGAATACGAACTGACCGGCGATACCATCGAAAACATCATCAAGGTCGCTGCGAAACTGTAATCGGTAGCGGCTCAGGAATACCGCAGGATTTTTAAGGAATAACAAGTTGAAGACAGCAGCGAATAAGAAGGGGCTTATACCAGTCCCATTAAAAAAATGCACATCAGTCCGTCAGCATGGGTGGCAGCGCGTTTGCGCAGCAAACCGATGGGCGTATGCACACTGGCGCCCACCATCGGTTTGGCTGGTGCCATGCCCACGCTTGCGTGGGCATGTAAGACGCCCAAACATGCTTGTGCAAGCACAGGCATGGCACCGATCGCAATATTTTAATGGCATTATTATTGGGTTAATATTGGTCACGGTGTTTGCCGTTTGCGTACAGGCCAATGTGGCACCCGCCGGGCTGAACTGCCAGATAAATCCTTACCAGCGTCAGGTCAATGAGCAGATCGAAAAGCTAAAGTCGCCCTCGGAAACTCAGCGAGCCGGAGCCGCCGAGGCCCTGGGCTATCTGCGGGCATACGATGCGGCGGATGCGATCTCGCAGGCCCTGACCGACCCTTCCAGCCTCGTTCGTCGCGAGGCGGCGATGTCCTTAGGCTGGTGCGGGAGCCGGAGGCACATCGAACCGCTCGTCGATACTCTGGCCGACCGGGATTGGGTCGTTGCCCAGGCGGCCTGCACGGCGCTTAACAATCTGACGGGTATGGAGTTTGCCTTCGATGCCCTCGCCGGTCCCGAGACGAAGAGCAGCCAGATAAGAAAATGGCGAACGTGGCAGCGGGCCTTAAAACAGACCTGTCCTTGGGATATAATGCAACTGGTAAACTCCGGCGATGACGAAAAACGTCTGCGGGGCATTCGTGCGTTGGGGCTGTTAGGAGGGCAAGACGCAGGCGACGCCGCATGGCAGGTTTTGTCTGGGATAATCCGGCAAGAGTACGACAAGTTAAGCGATTTGCAGAAGCATCTTGCCCATGCGTGCATTCGCACTATCGGCAGGTTGCGTCAGCCGGAAGGTTTCGACATGCTCGTCGAGGTATTCGCCACCGACGACTGGGCAAGATACGCCGCCGAGGCGTTCGGCGATTATGGCGACCGGCGGGCAGTGGCGATCATGATAGAGGCCTATCCGAAATTCGCCAGACCTCTCGACAATCGCATGGCAAATCCCGAGGCCGGACCGGCAGACGACATGAGGACCGGCAATAACACGCAGGACCGCATGCTCGAAACGCCTTACCTGATAATGTTAGCATTGGCCCGCCTGGAGCTGGACAACCCCGGCGATCTGGCGAAACTGCGTACGATAGTACCGCACCTTGTCGCCAATCTGCCCTCGGACTGGGATGGCGGGATGTTCTACGAGGTCGAGGCCGACCAGTTGCTAATGTCATGGCTGTTGGAAAAGTGCCAAAAGCGCCAGGCGGTCTGCGATACAGCCTTTCGCTCGGCTCGGCATCCGGAAAAATGGCTCCAGCAGTCGCAGAACAAGTTCGAGCCCGAAGAGCTAAGCGTTCAGCAGCTTCTCGATAAGCTATCCATTGGGCTTATGGGCGATGTCCCGTATATGGCGGCGTGGCTGCCGGCGTTTTGCAGCAGGGCCGATGTCCCGAGATTGCTCAAGACCCTCGAACATGAAAACGGGTGGATGCGGATCAATGCCGCCAAAACGCTGATGTTCCTCGACGTCAAAGAGGCGATCGAACCGATTGCCAAACTGCTCAGAGAGTCGCACCCAGAGGCGATGTACGGTTATTCCGGGGCCCTCGAGCACGCCGAATATAACGACCCGGCCCCGCGATGGCGAGAGGCATACATCCGGGCCTTAGGCAGACTCGGGGCCGAAAATCATGCCTCCCTGTTAGCCGACATCCTCGAAGACGACCGCAACGTGCTGGACATCCAGTATGCCGCGGCACTGGCGCTCGACGAACTCGACACGCCCGAGGCCGTCACAACCCTTCGCCGTGCAGAATCCGACCAGCCGTTTCACAGCGTTCGCATGATCGCCCGCGAGGCTCTTTGGAGGCGACAGCAACTGCGGCCCGGGCCGGCAATAGCCCGCACCGCCGACTTACCCGGCCCAAAAGAACACCTCACCGATAAACCAAAGCCCGAGGCACTCGTCTTTATCAAGGGCAGCAAGACCGTGCGAAGCGACTTCAACGGCCAGGCGGGCGTCGACCCCTGGCGACAGACGTATTCGATCACGAACTCCGGGCCCACCATGCGGACAGGACGCAATCTTTACACCCTCCGACCGGCGGCGGCAGACGGCCAGGTCGCGCCGCTTACGAATTTCAAGACCGGTTTCGTTGCCGACTGCGAGGTCTCATGGGACGGCAAAAAAATAATCTTCGCCCGCCGGCTCAATGACGAGTTTGGAAATTATAAGCAGGTCCGCTACGAAAAAGCCGTACTAAAAAAGCCCGGCGAACCCTTAACCGGCGACGACGACCCGTGGTGGCATGTATGGGAAATTAACGTCGACGGCACGGGCCTTCGGCAGATCACCTTCGGTCCCTTCCACGATGTGATGCCGACGTATCTGCCCGACGGGCGGATCGTATTTTCCTCCACCCGCATCGGCACGCGGGACGAATATCACGGCTTTGCCTGCACGGGACTAACGGTAATGAACCCCGACGGCAGCGACATTCACCCCATCGGATTTAACCTCGGCTCCGACCGCGACCCGGCGATCCTCGAAGACGGCAGGATCGTTTTCAGCCGGGTCGATATCTTCTACTCGCGACTCAAGACCGAGGTGACCGTTCAGTCCGTCTTCCCCGACGGAACCCGCAACCTCGCGGTATACGGGCCGGAACGAAGGGCATTCTGGATAGACGTTCACAAGGCCAACGCCGCATGGACGATGCGCCCAGGCTACCAGGGCAACCCCGACAACCGCAATCGTGTCCTGCGTCTCTCCCAGGCCCAGCCGCTCGGCAACGGCAGTATAATCTGTGCCTCCAGCGGCGGACTCGTCGTCGCCGGACCGGGCCCCAATACCGAACGCCTCGTTCCACACGACAGAAAATGGGCGGTAACATCGCCGTTTCCGCTGGGCAAGGACCGCATCCTCTGCGCCGCGACCGTAAAGCAGTTCAAGATCGACGACCGGATCGTAACAGCCGGCAGCCCGGAGTTCCTGACGCTCGAAAAGGGCCCGGACCTGTTCCAAAGCGCCGTCAATATCGACCTGGCTCTGTACTCGATGGACATAAACACCGGCGAGATGGAGCTTATCTACAACGACCCGGAGTCCGCCGATTTCGAGGCCCGGCCCATAATGCCGCGAAATCGCCCCGTCGTATTGGCCGAGGACCCCGCCAGCCGCAAAAACTCGTACACCATGAAGCTCTTCTGCAATTCAGCCAGATTCTCACGCATCGACCGCGTGTCGAGCCGGGGCAAACTGATCCGCATAATCGAAGGCCGCCCCGTCGTCTCGCGCCACCAGACCCAGCAGAACAGCCCGACTAACCGCTGGAAGAACCACGGCGGAACCCACGCCCGGATCCTTGGGACGATTCCCCTTGCCGCCGACGGCTCGTTCTTCGTCGAAGTACCCGCCGACCGACTGATCCACCTGCAGGTTCTGGATAGCGACCGCCGTGTTCTCGGCAACCAGACCTTCTGGATGTACGCCCGGCCAGGCGAAACGCGAAGCTGCATCGGCTGTCATGAACAGCGGGATGGGGCAACATTGCCAAATCACATCGCTCCAACGGTCAAAAGAGACCCGGTTAAAGTGCTTCCCACCGGCGGAGAGTTCTCATACATGGCAAAATCGTGGATAAAAGGCTGGGCTCCTGACGAGATCGAGGAACGCACCCGGACCGTCCATGCAATTAATCTGATCGCGAGACATTGATGAAATATAGCAGGCCCTGACGAACGTCTTATCCGGGTAGTGCCAGCCGATTTCGGCTGATTATGGCGGTTTTTTGGTGGATATCCCCTCCCGATGGTTTCTGGACATAAAAAAGGAGATATCTGCAAGCCGGGCAACAAGCCGGGGTTATGAAAAAATGCTGGCTTTTTTTGTTGAGATATGATAAGTTTTGCCCCTTTGAACGAGGAAATAATGGAACAGGATAACATGGCTTCTGCTGCAATTGAAAGAATTATAACCGATACGCTGGATGTAGTTTCTCTCTCGCGGTCGTGTTGTAAGAAATATTACATTACCGCTCGTCCGGACAGCCCGGATAAACCCTGTTCGGCGTTTAAGAATCTCGCCGGCTTCCTCGGTGATCACGACGCCCGCATCATATCGCAGCTCGTCTTTGGCGACTGTGCATTCCGTGGCAAAGGCCTGGAGATGATGACAGAGTCGCTTGGTCCGCTGCAATGGCCGGCGACCTGGCTGTGGGGCGATGCATGTTCCGGCGGCAACCTCAACGCCACGCAGGTTTATGCCATTTCGGGGGCTCCCTTCGAGCATATCAAACTCGACGGCAAGATCGTCGGGACCACGTTCGAGGACGATGAAGCACAATATTGCCTGCTGGGCGATATCGGGCCCAGTAACCTTAGCCTCTCGAGGGAGGACCAGGCCCGCCAGACTTTCGAGAGGATCGAGTCAACCCTGGCTACCGCGGGGATGGATTTTTCCAACGTGGTTCGCACCTGGATATATCTCAAGGACCTCTTGGACTGGTATGACGAATTCAACGCGGTACGCAACCGGTTCTTCCGGGAGCGAGGCGTTTTTGACGGCGTAGTCCCAGCCAGCACCGGCATCGGAGCGGCGAACCCGGCTGGGGCGGAGATCGTAACCGGAACTTATGCCGTCAAGGCGAAAAACGGAGCCAATATCCGAATCGAGGCAGTGCCATCGCCTTTGCAATGCCCGGCGATCGATTACAAAAGTTCCTTCAGCAGGGCGGTAGAAGTGGCATTGTCTGACCATCGCAAGATCTATATATCAGGAACCGCCAGCATCCACCCCGGTGGCAAAAGCGCTCATATCGACGACGTGCCAAAGCAGATCGCGCTGACCATGGAGGTCGCCCAGGCGATCCTCGAATCGCGGGATATGGGCTGGCAGAACACCAACAGGGCCATCGCATACTTCAAGGACATGGCAAGCGTTCCGATATTAGAGGACTACTGCAAGAGCAATAACCTGCCCTACATACCGTTCGCCTACTCGCACGCGGATATCTGCCGCGACGACCTGCTATTCGAGATCGAAGTCGACGCAATAAAAGCCAACTAACCCCACGCAACCGGGCCATACAATCCGGGATTACCTCAGTTCACAGCAAGGGTGGCAGCCCCGTAGGATGGGTAACTTGTTACCCATGCGGTTTTGCTAAACAGCCCCCCCCGACAGACGGTTGCAATTCCACGCCGCTTTTGCTATACTATTTCGACTGGTTTTGGTCCAAAAAAAGGACGCAATAAAGCCTGGTAGGGTGGGCCTTGGCCCACGCGGAAGTCTGGTTTGAGTAAAGGAGTTAACGATTAATGGCAGATCAGGTTGAACAGATTAATGCCCGTTTTGTGCGTGAAAGCGAGGTTTTAGAGCGAGTCCGCAAGGAGATCGCCCGCGTCATCGTCGGCCAGGAGGAACTCATCGAGCGATTCCTCCTTGCCCTTCTCTGCAACGGACACGTCTTGATCGAGGGCATTCCGGGCCTCGCCAAGACCCTTTCGGTAACGACGCTGGCACGAACGATCAGCGCCTCCTTTCACCGCATCCAGTTCACCCCGGACCTGCTCCCAGCCGACCTGATCGGAACGCTCATCTATAACCCCAAGACCGGCGCATTTAACGTCCGCAAGGGTCCGCTGTTTTGCAATATTATCTTAGCCGACGAGATCAACCGCGCCCCAGCCAAAGTCCAAAGCGCCCTCCTGGAAGCGATGCAGGAACGGCAGGTAACCATCGGCGAGGAGTGCTTCCATCTCGACGAACCGTTCCTCGTCCTTGCCACGCAAAATCCTATCGAGCAGGAAGGGACCTATCCCCTGCCCGAGGCCCAGATCGACCGCTTCCTGTTCAAGTTGAAGGTCACATATCCGAGCCGGTCGCAGGAACACGAGATAATGAAAAAGATGGCCAAATCCTCGCCCGAAATGGATGTCGACCCAGTGATAAGTCCCGAGGATATCCTTCGCCTGCGCAGACTTTCAGACGAGGTATTCATGGACGAAAAGATCGAAGAATATATACTCGACCTGGTAAACGCGACACGAAACCCCGCCGATTACGGACTTGACGACTTAAGCGAACTTATCCGCTACGGCGCTTCGCCAAGGGCGACCGTATTCCTCTCGATGGCCGCACGCGGACACGCACTGATTTCCGGCAGAGGCTACGTCGCACCCAAGGACGTAAAGGCGATAGGAATGGACGTCCTGCGTCATCGCGTGATAATCACCTACGAGGCCGAGGCCGAAAACAAAACCTCCGAGGACATCCTGACTCGAATTTTCAGTACCGTCGAAGTGCCGTAAACATGGTTTGACGGGGGCGATTATGTGGGCTGATATGCCATGATTCCAAAGGAACTGATAAAAAAAATCCGCTATATTCAAATCTACAGCAGCAAAATCGTTAACGAAATGCTCGCCGGAGAATACCACAGCGTCTTTAAGGGACGCGGCATGGAGTTCGACGAGGTCCGCGAGTATCAATTCGGCGACGACATCCGCTCGATCGACTGGAACGTCACCGCCCGCATGGGCCACCCCTACGTAAAACGCTACGTCGAGGAACGCGAGCTTAGCCTGTTCTTCCTGGTCGACCTGTCGGCATCGGGAACGTTCGGCAGTATCGAAAAAACAAAAAACGCCGTAGCCGCCGAGTTGTGCGCGCTGCTGGCCTTTTCAGCGATAAAGAACAACGACAAAGTCGCCCTGATCATCTTCACCGACCACGTCGAGCTTTTCATACCGCCGGGCAAAGGCACCGGCCACGTGCTGCGACTGATCCGCGACCTGCTCTGCTTTAAGCCGAAAAGGACACGAACCGACATCGCCTGCGCCCTTGAGTTCTTAGGCCGCGTGACTCGCAAAAAAAGCGTTGTCTTCCTCGTGTCGGATTTTATGGCGTCGGGCTTCTACAATCCGATGCGGGTCATCAACCGCCGCCACGACCTCATCGCCGTCTCATTGGCTGACAGACGCGAGATCAAAATGCCCCAGGCGGGCATGGTCACGCTGCAAGATGCCGAGACGGGACAGGTGCGAGTGATCGATACCGCCAGCTCGAAGGTACGCAAAGAGTTTGAAAAGTCCTCGCAACTGCATCGCAGCAGCCTGCGCCAAATGCTTACCACCATCGACGTCGATCATATCGAAGTATTCACCGACAGCGATTACGTCCGTGACCTCGTATACTTTTTCCGAACAAGAGAGCGGAGGCAGAGCGGTGAATATGTGCGCTGACAACCCCATCGCCTCGCCGGTTCGCCTGGTTTTAGCAGTCATGGCAATTGCGTGCCTGCCCGGCATGTCGTCCTGCGACGATCGATCACCGGCGCGCTCGCAGCAGGACCATGAGATCAACAAAACCTGGGAAAACGGCTCGCTAAAAGTCACCTTGCAGGTAAGCCAAACGCAGATAACCGTCGCCCAGCGGATCCGGATGGATCTCGAAATCACCGCCCCGCAGGGCTATCAGCTTCAACTGACCCCGGATCCGAAGTGGACCGAAAGTTTCGAGCTGATCGATCTGCCCGTCGAGCCGATCGCGCAAAAGGGGGACCTGATCGATCACCGGCACACCTATCTGCTCGAGCCCTTCATACCCGGCGAACACACCCTCGGGCCTGTCCGCATAACCGCATGGCACACTTACAACCCTTCCGACAGGATCCACCTCGACACCGAACCGATCGATGTCAAGGTCGCCTCGGCACTGGCAACAAACGCCGGCGCCGCGCAGATAAGGGACATCGCCGGACCCATCGGGCCGTCAGCGGCGCCTCTGAAATGGATTTACGCCGTGATACTGCTGACAGCCGCGACCATGATCGCCGCCGGCTATATCCGCAAAAGAAATATGGCACAACCGCAGGATATTCAGCCGACAGGACCGCGGCCCTACGAGGTCGCATGGCGGCAATTGCAGCAACTCCTCAGCCAGGGGCTCGTCGAAAAAGGCCAGATCGAAGCATTCTACACCAGCCTGTCGGGAATCCTGCGGCACTATATCGAGGGCAGATTCGCCCTGGCTGCACCGGCGCAGACCACCGACGAATTTTTGGCTGGGATAAGCGATAGCGACATCTTCGACAGCGACTGCAAACAGATGTTGGCCGATTTCCTGAACTGCTCGGACTTCGTCAAATTCGCCCACGTCGTACCCGCCGCCGATATTGTCGACAGGAGCATCGAGACATGCAGGGGGTTCATCCACCAGACCGGCTACATCGCCGAAGAGCCCGACGATGAAACCGCAACCGCAGGGCTGGGAGATGAGCAATGATGAGATTCGAATCACCCTGGGCCCTGCTGTCGCTATTATCGATAGCGCTGTATTTCTACCTGAAGCGCCGCGGAGGGGGTGTGATCGTTTTTTCATCCCTGCGCTCGATTACAACAAGCCCCAAGACCTTCCGGCAGCGTATGCTGTGGCTGCTGACCGCCTTTGAGACTCTCGCCCTTGCATTTCTCGCCATCGCCCTTGCCCGTCCGCAGATCGGAACCGACCGCGTCAAGAACATCAGCCAGGGCGTGGCGATCGCTATGCTGGTCGACACCTCAAGCAGTATGGATATCTCGATGGACTTCAGCGGCCAAAGAGGCTCGCGACTCGAGATCGCCAAAGAGGTCTTCCAGGAATTTGTCAATGGCGATGGGTATGAACTTACCGGCAGGGAAAATGATCTCATCGGGATGATAACCTTCGCCCGTTACGCCGACACGATCTGCCCGCTGACGATCGACCACGATGCGGTAACTTACTTTGCCGCCGGCCTCGAGATCGAAGACAGGCCCAACGAAGACGGAACCGCAATAGGGGACGCCGTCGCCTTAGCTGCGGCGAGGCTGGAGATGGTCGAAAAGGCCATGCTCGACCAGGCCGACGATCCCGAACACGACTACGAGATAAAGAGCAAGGTCATCATCCTGCTCACCGACGGCGAGAACAATTGCGGACGCCACATGCCCAAAGAAGCGGCTGCGATGGCGAAGAAGTGGGGCATACGAATCCATTCCATCGGCTTCGGCGAACAAAGCGACAGCCGCATCGTTCAAACGCCCGACGGCCCCCAGGAGATTGGCGTCGAAGCCGGCGCCGACACGCAGACGCTCGCAATGCTTGCAAATTTGACCGGCGGGATATTCCGCATGGCCCGCGATGCCGATTCGCTCCGCACTGTATACGGCGAGATCGACCGGATGGAAAAGACCGACATACTGCTGACCAGCCACACCGATTATACCGACGCATTTATCCCGTTCGCCCTGACGGCGATGGCGATGATATTCCTCGACGCCCTGTTGGCATCGACGCTCCTAAGGAGGGTCCCGTGACGCAAGTCGTTTTCCACAATGTCATGATGCTGGCCCTGCTTTCGGCGTTGCCGTTTCTGGCTGCGATGTATCTCTACGCCGACCACAGCCGCAAAAAAGCCCTGAAACGCTTCGCAGCTGCAACAATGCTCCTGCAACTAACCGACTGCCCAACCGACCGGAGACGCAGGTGGCAGGCGATCGCCCTTTGCGCAGCCTTCGTCTTTGTCGTCATCGCGCTGAGCCGTCCGGCATGGAACCCAACCGAAACCCAGCTCGCCCGCGCCGGTCGCGACATCGTCTTCGTGCTCGACGTCTCCAGGAGTATGCTCGCCGAAGACCTCGCCCCTAACCGGCTTAACCGGGCAAAGCTGGCGATACTCGACTGCCTCGAAGACCTCAAGGGCGACCGCGTCGGACTGGTGGCATTCGCCGGCTCGGCCTCGATCATTTCGCCGCTGACACACGATTACCAGTTCTTCCGCAGCGTGCTGACAGACGTCACCTGCGACAGCGTAACCGTCGGCGGAACCCGGATCGGCGATGCGATCCTCAAAGTCGCAGACGACATGCTTGCCGACACAAAGGCCGGATTCCAGGACATCATCCTTATCACCGACGGCGAGGACCACGACAGTGAACCGACCGCCGCAGCCGAAGAACTTAAGCTGAAAGGCGCCCGACTGATCGCGATCGGACTCGGCGACGAGTACCAGGGCAGGCGAATCCCCATAATCGATGACGAGACGGGACAGATATTGTTCATGAAACACGAAAATCAGGAAGTATGGTCCAGAATGGACCCAACGGCCCTTCGCCGGATAGTTAGCACCGTCCCCGAAAGCGTCCTCTTTAAGGTAGGGACCGGAACCATCGACCTGGCCGGAATATATCAGCAGTTGATCGCCGCCGCCGGCAACCGCCAGTACGAAGGCGAAACCAACATCCGTTACGAAGAAAAATTCCAGATATTTATCGCGATCGCAATGCTGCTCCTGCTGCTGCGGGCGCAGGCAGGCCAAAGAACCGGCAATGAAAACACGCGACAGCCGGACGATATTTCCGAAAGCGCCCAGGCAGCCCCCTCGCCAAAAACCGCGGCGGCATTTCTCTTGGCCCTGCTAATGGTCATCGGCGGCACGGCTGGCGCAGCCTCGACCAAAAAACTGATCACCGCCGGCAACGCCGCCTACGCCGCGGGCGATTACACTAAGGCCGTGGAATCCTACGACCAGGCACTCTACGAAGATCCCGAATCGGCGACGGTCATTTTCAATCTCGGCAGCGCCCTCTACAAAACCGGCGACTACGAGAGCGCCTCAGCCGCATTCCAGGAAGCGACATTCGTTACGGAAGATTCCTCGCTGGCAGCCAAATGCTGGTACAACCTCGGCAACTGCCTCTATCGCCAGGTCGAGATGCAAATGCGCTACGCCGAAGAAACCGAGTTCATGCCCGAGCAGGCAAACGACAATCTCAAGATGGCGATGTGGCTGTGCCGCCAGAGTATTAGCTGCTACCGGGGGGCCCTGGATCTGGACCCCGCCCTCAGCGACGCCGCTCACAATATCGAGGTCCTCTGCCAAAAGACCATGGCGATAGCCGAAGACATGGCAAACCTCCAGCAGCTCCAGCAGCAAATCGCAAAGGCGCTCGACGACATAAGGAAAAAGCTGCTCGAACTGATCCAGCGTCAAGAGGCCGCAGCCGAAAACAGCAGAAAAATCGCCGCACCACCGGACCCGGCAACCGAACAGTTACAAAAGAACGAAACATCAAAGCTGGAATTCCCCGGCCTTATAACCACCCAGCAGACCATCAACGACGATACAGGCCTACTCGAAGAGGACATGACCAAACTAAGCAGCCAAATGCCCGTATTCAGTGAGCCGGGCGAACCGGGCGCCCCCGCGATCGACATATCACCGATGGAAACCTCGCTAAGGCACGTATCCCTGGCAAGACGCGCACAAGCCGGTGCCATCGATAACCTCAAACGCAGCATCGCCGCTACTGCCGCTGGGGCCCAGGATCAGGCAGCCGCGGAATTGCAACTCGCACTCGAGGCCCTTCCCGCAACGCAAAACTCCGGCGAGGGTGAAGGCGAAGAAGGCGACAGCGAAGGCGAGGGCGAATACGAAGAATCCGACGAAGAAGGCGACGCTGAAAGCGACCAGTCCGATTCGTTCGAGCCAGCCGACGAGGAGATGGATATGACCGGCCTGCCGGACCCGTCGCAAACGCCCGAGGATATACTCGAAGAAGAATTGGCCAACAAACAACAGCGAGCAAAAAAACGCTCCGGCGAATACAAAGCAGGACAAAAGGACTGGTAACCATGACGCATCTGCAATCTCGAATATTTACCCGCATCATGCAACTGACGCTGCTGTTGTGCCTTTTCCAGACGCCGCAAACGATAGCCGCCGGCGCCGCACCGGCGAACCAGCCCTTCGCCCAGATTCTTGTAAGCAGGGACAATATCCACTTCGGCGAGCCCTTCGTGGTGACCATCCTGATCACCGGCAGCGAAACTCCGGCAAGACCAGACCTCTCGCACATACGCGATTTTCGGACAAGTTTCATCAGCGCCCAGCCGACACCCGATACCGACCGGCCCGGCTCTGCCATGCAGTACCGCTTCGTGCCAAACCGCATCGGCGAGCTGACTATCCCGCCCATCGCCGTAACCGTCGCAGCAAGGCAGATCAGGACCCGGCCCATCACCGTCTCGGTTCTGGCTCCGCAGAGTTCAGAGAGGCTAACGCTCCGGATGACCGCCGATAAGGACGAATGCTTCGTCGGCGAGCCCGTGACCCTTACGATCCAGTGGCATATCGAATTCGACCTGCAAAACGTAAAGGCCGTCGACATGAGACTGCCGGTCCTCCACGATGAGCGGTTCGACGTATTCGAGCCCCATTTACCTATCGCCGCAGACGACAAAAACGCCATAGGCCTGCCGGTCTCTGACACCCGCATCATCTCCAACGGTCAAAACCGGATTGTTGACGGTGCGAATATCACAACGCTGACATTCAGCAGGGTCATCGTCCCCAAACAACCCGGCACCCTCGACCTGCCCCCGGCAACCGTCATCTGCGTAGCGATATCGGCTCCAGCCAAGGCCAGACGCCAGTGGAATCAGTACCCAAGCTACTTCGACAACGACTTCTTCGAAAAGGACATCGACGCCAACTACCAGAGACTTTTCGCAAGATCCGATGGATTAACCCTGAAAGTAAAACCCCTGCTGTTAGCAGACCGACCGCAGGATTTCACCGGCCTCGTATGCACCGGCTTAGACATATCCGTAATCGCTGAGCCGACAACGGTCTCGGTCGGGGCCCCCGTAACCGTAACTATCCGGCTCCGGGCGGCAAGCGGCATCGAGCACATCGATCTGCCATCCCTTAGCGACCAACCCGCTCTGGCCAACGACTTTAAGATCCCGAGTCAGCGATCTCCGGCTGTGATAAAGGACAACGCAAAAACCTTCACGCAGTCCATCCGGCCCCTTCGCACTGATATCGACGAGATCGCCGCCATCGAGCTTACCTACTTCGATCCTGCAACCGGAAAATACGCCAAAGCCGCCTCCCAACCCATACCGCTCGTGGTAAACAAGGCAGTCGCGGTAACGGATATATCCGACGGCCAGGGCTCAGCCGCAAACCAACTGCAAAACCGCCCCCAATCGCTCCTTTCCGGCCTGATGCACAATTACGAGGACGAAAACATACTCAAAAACACCGGCGCCTGCATATTCGGGTTGGGCGGCAAAATCCTCTGGATATTTATCCTGATCCTGCCGCCTCTGATCTATGCCAAGCTCGCCATCACCTCCGCAATCGTAAAGGCAAGGCAGATCGACCCCCAAGCCCGCCGCCGCAAAGCAGCCTGCGCTGCATTTGAAAAACGCCTGAGCCATATCCGACACGACAGCGGCAAAATGACCGCTGTTTGCGCCGGCGTCGACCAGGCACTCCGCCAATATCTCGCCGATAAACTTGAAAGAACCGCCAGCGCCCTGATCTATAGCGACATCGCCGACCAGCTAAGAGACGCGGGAATAGCCGACGAAACTCTTACGCGACTAAAGGACCTCTTCGACGAATGCGAGGTTCACAGCTTTGCAAACGCCGATAGCGCCGCCGATGCTATGGAGATAACCGAACGTGCGGGCAAGATCATAACCGAGATCGAGGGCAGCCTGAAATGAGACATATTATTATCGCTGCTATCGTTATATGCCTGACCGCCAGCGTATCTTTCGCGCAGGTCGAGCCTGTGCCGGACGAAATCGACACAGCCCAACTGCAAAAAATCTTCACCGAGGCAAACGAACTTTTCCGACGGGCCAACGAACTTGCCGAAACCAAGCCGGTAACCTCCACCGGACTGTATAAAGCAGCAGCAGACCGATTCGAGCAGCTTGCTCGCCGCGGAATGATCAAAGATGGACGGCTCTTTTACAATATCGCAAATTCGCACTTCTTAGCCGGCGACCTCGGGCGGGCGATCCTCAACTACCGCCGGGCTGATCGTTATATCTCCGCCGACCGAAACCTGAACCATAACCTAAGCTACGCCCGCCGCAAGTGCATCGACAAGATCGAGCCAGGCGAACAATCCGAATTCTTCAAGACAGTCCTCTTCTGGCACTACGACCTGCCAATAGCAACGAGAGCGATCCTGTTCGCGATAGCCTACATCCTCCTGTGGACCCTCGCCGCGTGGAATATCTTCAGCCGCAGGTCCGCACTAAGACCCGCTGTGATCGTATGCCTGCTGTTAACTGCCGCACTCGCCGGTTCACTGACTGCAAACGTCCTGCAAATCTCCGGCACCGAAAGCGGCGTCATACTCGCATCGGAAGTAACCGCCCGCAAAGGAAACTCAACCGCATATCAGCCGAGTTTCACCGCCGCACTTCACGAAGGAACCGAATTCACCGTCATCGAAGACCGCGACCGGTGGCTATACATAGAACTGCCCGACGGAAGAAAATGCTGGATACCCGCCGAAACTGCGGAACTGATCTGAATACGCCTCTCTAATCGGCGGCCCCGTCAAATCGAAGGATCGTAAACGAATACGGGGCA
Source organism: Planctomycetota bacterium (assembly GCA_030637065.1). Lineage (GTDB taxonomy): Bacteria > Planctomycetota > Phycisphaerae > Sedimentisphaerales > Anaerohalosphaeraceae > DAOVVQ01. The sequence continues at coordinate 2,305 of DAOVVQ010000009.1, read as the reverse complement.
AAGGTAAACGCCGTCGTGCCGCCTGCAATGTTGTGTTTCCAGTCGCGTTCTACCGGAGCTATTCGCCCAGGCTCGGCAGCGGTATTCTCATCTTCAAGGTCGCCCTGAATTTGAATTACGCGAGCCACCGGTTTAACCGTCGCAAAACCGGCGATCGATATCTTCGTCTTGACCGCATCCGGCTCAATGTTGACCACCTGAACGATAAGCGTCGTGCCGTCGTCGCTGATCCGGGCTGTAGCATCCAAAGCGTTTCGCGGCGAAGCGAAGCTGACATCCACCAGATTCGTCGTCCAATTGCGATAGATCATCCGGTCGACGTAGTATGGCGGCTGAAACCAAACCTTCGACGCATTGAAAAACGTTCGCCCCTGGGTCCAGACAAGATCCTGTCCGTCCGCCTGAAACGTATTGGCCACCGCGACAGCCGGCAGATCGCCCATCCGCATAAACGCATTGATATTCCGGGCATGGACAAGTGCCCGCTGCATGTTATGGTCGGTGCCATTTTCCTCCCGCGGCGCCAGCTTAAACTCATCATAGCCCGGCACAAGTTTCGCGATCGACCGCCGCAGATTCCGCATACAGGCGATCCGGCCGTTGGGATTGTCCGGCTCATACAGGCTTATACCGCGGTAATGGCAGTCCCACCAGATCTTCCCGCCATTATCGGCGCCGAATTTCACAATTCTTGCCGCCCGCCTCAGCAGATCGCCAACCTCACCATCCGGCCCGATCGCCCAATCCGAGGCCCTGGTCGACAGGTTCTGCGAAACAACCAACGTAATACCCGCATCCTTCTCCCAGATCGCCCCTCCCAGCGCAATGAACCGTTCGACATAATGGTCATCGAGCTTCTCCTCGTTACCGATCTGCAAGTGCGTAAACCTGTAGGGAGCAGGATGCCCGTCGGCAACTCGCCTCCGCCCCCACTTTGAACCGCGATCGCCCGTGGCATACTCGACAAAATCGCCCATATCCCCGGCTGTTTCATCGATCCTCAGTCCCGGAACAGCTAAAAAACCGGCCCCTTGACACATATCCAGAAACTCGAACACACCAAAACCATGCGACGCGTACGGATTGAACCAGCCGGTATAAGGCTCACGTTCGTCACGGGGACCGATCATCTCTTTCCACTTGTACAGATGGCTGTCAGGGCACTTATTCACCATCGACCCATTGTACCGCATCACCTTAACGCCCTGATCGATCACCGCCTGCACCAGTTCCTTCTTCAGCGGCAGGCCCTTAAAACGCCCCCACTCGCCCGCCTGCACGAACGCATATCCGACGACGATCGAGCCGGGCCGCTTCAGCGTAATCGCGAACCGACCCTGCGCATCACCTCCGCCGGGCCTCAACGTAAACTCGACCCGCTGATATTCATTTCGTTTACCCGCAAGCTCGATCGCCCTCTCAGCTAACACCTCGCCGCCGCCGCTTCGCAGCGATATGTAAACCGTACAGCTCTCCTCAGCCTTGATGCGAAGCAGCCCTTCATAAGGTTTCGACCCCACCACGTTAATCCCCCAGCGGTTGACCCCGGCATTATCGATACCAACCTCGCCCGAGCCGGATACGAACCGGATGCCCTGGCTCTGCCTGCCGTTAAAAGTCCCGCGATGTACGAACTCAAACGCCCCCTTTGCAGAACCCGATACGACAGGCCGCCACTGCCGACTCACCTGCCGCTGACCCGTCGCCAGATCGAGCAAAGCCCTTCGCTTATCCGCCGGCAGGTCATCGGGTGTAACCTCAGCAATGCCTTTTCCGGCGATGCCCAATATCTGACGGGCAAGCACCGGGCTCCATCCGCGTCCCTGAAAGGCCCGCAGCTCAATTTCCCCTTGCTGGCCAACCTTAACGAACATAGCAAGCCGCTCTTTCCCCGTCAGCCCCAGAACCTCACCCGGACCCACATGCTCCTCGAAACTCTCACCGTGCAATAACTGGCTGTAAACCCCGCCGTAGCACTGATAGTTCAAATCCTCGATATTGCACCCGAGAATACGCTCGTCAATCGCATGGACAACCTTACCGGCGTCGACGCGAATGCTGGCGGCCCTGACATCGGGAAAAACCGGCACGAAGGGCACCGGCCTGACCGGTTTACTCGCCGGCTGGGCCGCTATCAAGACCGGGATCAAAACAAAAATCAGGTAGAGGCAAAAACCGAATTTGAAGAGTGAGCATTTAATAGACATGAGCCCTCGCTTATTGTCGCGGTGTACCTGCCCTGTTTATACCCCTTGGGTTATCGAATGATCAATATTCCGGCAACTCCCGCATCCACGGTGTCCAG
>DAOVVQ010000336.1 GCA_030637065.1 Planctomycetota bacterium | reverse complement strand
GGGATCTTTACCAAAAGGGCAAACGGGCCCGGCGCGATCGTCGGAGCCCTGGCGGGAGCGGCTGGGGGGTTCTTTGTTCAGCGGTATACGAATATCCACCTGCTGCTCTACGCGTTTGTCGGAATAACATTTTGCTGCCTGTTCGGTTATATCGCAAGTGCAGCGTTTCCCGGCTCGAAAAAATCCATTACCGGCCTGACGATCCATACACTTGAGAAACCCGGATCTCACAAGTAAATCCCTGTGAAAAAGTAAGAAATTAATAGTGTAACGTGTAAACAGGAAATGAGAGATCATGAAGATAGTAGTGCTCGACGGATATACACTTAATCCCGGCGATCTTAGCTGGGGAGAACTTAAGGCACTTGGTGAATGTACGATTTGCGACCGGACGCAGGCTGAAGATATCCTCGAATATTCCAGTGACGCCGAGATCATTTTGACTAATAAGACGCTATTGAGCGGAGATACGATTGAGCAGCTTAAACATCTTAAATATATCGGCGTCCTGGCGACCGGGTACAATATAGTAGATGTCCAGGCGGCTCTTAAGCGAGCGATACCTGTGACCAATGTCCCGACATACGGAACTGATTCCGTGGCCCAAATGGTCTTTGCGCATATATTAAACCTGACGCAGAATGTTGCCCACCACGGGCAAACTGTAAAAGACAGACGATGGAGCAAAAACCCGGATTTCTGTTACTGGGATATGCCCCTGATCGAGCTCAGCGGTCTTACGATGGGAATCATCGGCCTTGGGCGTATTGGCCGGGCGGTCGCAAAACTGGCACTGGCGTTTGGTATGAAAGTTATTGCATACGACGTCAATAAACCAAATAAGATCCCCGAGGCCTGTAACATGGCATCATTGGATGAGGTCTTCAGCCGGGCTGATGTCCTGAGTCTGCATTGTCCGCTGACAACTGAAACCGGAAAAATTGTAAACACTAAGAGTTTATCTCTGATGAAGCCGACGGCATTTTTAATAAATACAAGCCGGGGCCCCCTGATTGACGAGCAGTCGCTGGCTGAGGCGCTTGATAAAGGTATTATTGCCGGAGCGGGGCTTGATGTGCTCGATATTGAGCCGCCCGGGAAAGATAATCCTCTCTTCGAGGCAAAGAACTGTTTCATTACTCCACATATAGCATGGGCAACCAGGTCGGCAAGACAGCGGTTGATGGATACTGCCGTCGAGAATGTCAGGGCCTTTCTGTCAGGGCGATCAATTAATGTGGTAAACGGCGTTAGCGAATAAAAAACCAATGTTGTTTATTGAGCGTATAGAAAGGGATCAAGTATGAAACTTAAAGCAATATGCCGTCGGGAATTCATAACTGTAACTGCGATCCTGATCGTTGTGTCAGGTACAAGCGCATGCGCTGAGCCATTGACTCAGAAAGCCTCCTCTGTCCGGGGCTCTGGCGGCTACAAAGGCGACGTCACCGATATCCGGGTCGTCCGCCGGGTCGAGCAGCATCCGGACTCATGGCGTCTATGGCAGCCGTTCATCATCCAGGGACTGAAACAAACGCACCTGATCGTCGCCTTTGGCGCAATGACCAACGGCAAGAAGGACATGGGTGATATCTTTGCCTGTGTGTCCAAGGATGATGGCGACTCCTGGGATGAGCCGGTAGCCGTTTTCGATCACAACAAAAGGCAGGGCGATATCCAGTTCGCCTATGCCAATCCGGTTCTCTATCGCGCAGAGGGGCAGAAGGTGATCTGGTGTTACGCCATGCGGTGCCCCATTAGTTACGAGAACAGCGAGGAATCGCAGCTCGTCGGTGCCTTCACCGCCGACAGCGGACGCTCCTGGACCCCGGTCGAGATGGCGATGCACTATACCGGCCCGCTCATCACCAACAGCGGGATCGTCGAAACAAACATAAATGGCCAGAAGCGTTTTCTCCTGCCCGCGCACCGTAATACCCTGCAAAAGGATCCGTTCGGGTCGCGCGATCATTTCATCCTCAGTAGCACCAGCCTGCTCGAGTGGAAACTGGAAGCTTTTATCCCCCAGCCGAAAAACGGCAAAGTCTTCCTTCATGAGGGCAACATCGCCCCCGGCGATGCGCCGGGAGAACTTAAGATCGTGATGCGCACAGCCCAATACAAGGACACAAGCCTCACCACCGATCCGCCGCGCGCCTATTCCAGCGTCAGCAAAGATGGCGGCCATACGTGGAGCCCCGCTAAACCTGAGCCGGAGTTGCACAATGCCAAGGCGAAGAGCTTTTTCGGCCTCTCATCGGACGGCACGTATATCTATGTGTATAATGACGGTCCCGCCCAGCGGGATATAGCCCCGGGCTTTCCCAATGGCGGCAGAACTTCCTTACGTTACAAGACCAAGCCCGCAGGCGGGAAATGGAGCGAAGAAAAAACTTTCTTTCACGCCGGCATCAAGAATTCCTACCCGACGCTGATCGAGGTGGCGCCGGGCGATTTTCGGGCTGTATGGGACAGCGGAACCGCCGACCGTGCCCGCACGCACATACACTTTGGCAAATTGAGGATCAAACCATGACACCCACAGACTTGCGTAAACGCCTTCATGCCGGGAAAACGATCTTCGGCACGCTGATCGTCTCGCCCTCGCCGCGCTGGCCCGATGTGGTACGCGGCTGCGGACTGGACTTTGTTTTTATCGACACCGAGCACATCGCGCTGGATCGCGCCGAACTGAGCTGGATGTGTCAGGCCTATACCGCGATCGGTCTGCCGCCGCTGGTGCGCATACCGGCTCCGGACCCTTATGCAGCCACGATGGTACTTGACGGCGGCGCAGCCGGCGTGATCGCGCCTTACGTCGAAACGGTCGAGCAGGTCCGCGCCCTGCGCGGCGCGGTGAAATTGCGGCCCATCAAAGGGCAAAAACTCCAACAAATGCTCGATGGTACCAGGGTTGAGCCGCAGCTGGAGTCCTACATAGAGGATGGAGCGAAAAACCGCCTGCTAATCGTCAATATCGAAAGCGTTCCCGCCATTGAGGCGCTGGATGAAATCCTCGCAGTGCCTGATCTCGATGCCGTGCTCATAGGACCGCACGATCTGACGTGCAGTCTCGGTGTGCCGGAGCAGTGGGAACATCCGAAATTTCTCAGCGCCTGCGAAACGATCTTCCGCAAGGCGCGTGCCGTGGGCATCGGCGCGGGTATTCACTTCTGGGGCAGCATGGCCCAGCAGGTCCGTTTCCTAAAGGCTGGCGCCAACCTGCTCATCCACAGCGCAGACATCCTTCTGTTCCAGAAACATCTTCGGATTGAACTTGACGCCATAAAGAAAACCTCCGGACTGTGCAACTCTACCGGAGATACTCAGGAGGACATAAATATCTAGCAAACAGTCAATTATACCGGCAAAAAGACATGAACTTAAAAAAAACCTGATACTGTTTGTTGAGCACATAGATAAGGAATGAAATATGAAAATGAAAACT
>DAOVVQ010000239.1 GCA_030637065.1 Planctomycetota bacterium | reverse complement strand
ATACCGGGTCTGTCGACGCATTCGACGCGGCAACGGGCAAGCACCTCTGGAAAAATAAGCTGATGGGCACCGGACACAAAAGTCCTAATGATATGTTTATCGTCAAGGGTCTGGTCTGGTCGGCGGCTACCGGCAAGGCCCAGACCAAGGGCACGGAGATCAAGGCGATCGATCTGCACACCGGCGAAGAAGTAAAGCGTTTTACGGCCAGCAACCTCGATGTCTACTTCATGCACCAGCGGTGCTATCCGGGCCGGGCGACGGAAAAGTATCTTATCACCTCGGGCACGGGCACGGAGTTTTATAAGTTTGACGGGCCTGAGACGATGGACCTCCATCATTATGTCCGCGGAAGCTGCATCTACGGCGTCATGCCCGCCAACGGGCTTTTGTATAAGCCGGCGGATTCCTGTGCGTGTCATTACCAGTCGAAGCTGACGTTCATGATGGCCCTTGCCTCGGGCCAGTCGCAAGTTCCCCAGCCGGCAACCGACGCCGAGCGGCTGGTCAAGGGCCCGGCATACAAAAAAATAGGAAATAGTAAATCGAAAATAGCAAATCAAAATGACTGGGCGGCCTATCGGCACGATTCGCAGCGAAGCGGCGCTACGAGGGGCAAGGTCTCGTCGAAGCTCCGGGAGAAATGGAAGGCCCAAATCGGCGGGACGCTAAGCTCGGTAACGGTGGCTGGCGGGATGACCTTTGTCGCCGCTATCGACCGGCATAAGCTCTATGCCCTGAACAACTCCAGCGGCAAGACCGAGTGGACTTATACCGCCGGCGGGCGGATCGATTCTCCGCCTACGATCCATAACGGCATGGCGATCTTCGGCTCGGCGGACGGCTGGGTTTACTGCCTGCGTGCATCCGATGGCGAGTTGGTCTGGCGATACCAGGTTGCGCCCGGCAAGGATAAGCTGTTCTGTCGTCAGCAGGTCGAGTCGCTCTGGCCGATCAGCGGCAGCGTACTCGTCCATGACGACACAGCCTACTGCCTGGCCGGCCGCAATATGTTCTTTGACGGCGGGATGCGGATGGTTCGCCTCGATGCCGCTTCGGGCAGGAAGATATCCGAGACGGTACTAAACGAGATTGATCCGGAGACCGGCGGCAGTATCCAGGCCAAGATGCCGGGCAAGGCAATGCCGGTCGCCAATCCGGACATACTCTCATGCGACGGCAAGTTCGTCTACATGGGCGCTCAGAAGTTCGGCCTTGACGGCAAGCGGATCGACATCGACGCACCAGCCGGCAAGGAGAAGATCCAAGACGGCCCCGGGCGGCATTTATTTAATCCCACGGGCTTTCTGGACGATACGTGGTTTCACCGCTCATATCTGATGTACGGCCTCACCGGCGGCGAGGGCCACGGCGAGTATACCACGCCGCCCAATGCCGCTCCGGTTGGGCGGATGTTAGTCTTTGACGATACGCAGGTCTACGGGTTCAGGGCGGCGGTCTACAGCAACACCATGAAGCCGAGGCCCTACCATTACCTGTATTCAGCGGACCGGTACAAGAACGAGCAGCAGCGGGCCGCCGAGGCTGCGGAGGGAGCTGCGGCTGCGGCAGCGGCATCGCAGGAAAAGGGCGGCGAAAAGCATGGCGGCAAGAACAAGGTCAATTACCAGTGGACTTCCGAGCGGCCTGCGCTTCTGGCCAATGCGATGGTCCTTGCCGATGACATCGTGTTTATGGCGGGCCCCCCCGAGGTCTCCGACGAGGAAAAGGGCTTCGGCATCAATTTCGAGGAAAATAACGAGATGACGCGGGCCTTCTCAGCCCAGGCCCGGGCATGGCGCGGCGAGAAGGGCGCCATCCTGCAGGCGGTAAACAAAACCACCGGCGAAAAATTAGCCGAGTACAAGCTGGATCATCTGCCCGTATTCGACGGAATGGCTGCGGCACAAGGGGCGCTCTTTATCGCGCTGAAAGACGGCAGCGTTGTCTGTATGGACTAACCGAATATCAAATCCCGAACAGGATGTGGCGAGGGACCGGTCGAAGGGGCCCTTGCAGGGAATACGATATGCCTAAGTTAAGTGTGATAATTCCGGTCGCTCAACTCAGCCGGACGCTGGACGAAACGCTTTCCGGTGTCTTAGGGCAGTCTTTCGCCGATTATGAGTTGATCGTTGCAGGTTCCGAGGGCCATGCCAGCCTTTCGGCGACGGCGAGCCGGGACGATCGCATCAGGCATCTCATCCTGGACGGCGGCACGTTTCAGAGCCTGTGCAACGAAGCTCTGGCTGGGGCCTCGGGCTCATACATTGCCATTATTGACCCTGAGTATACATACGACCGGGACTATCTTCGGACTATGATGGCTGCCCTGGAGGATGCCGACGGTTACGATGCCGCCTATGTCCCGATGGCTGCAGAGCCGGATCCGGGATCGACATCTAAGGAGCCATCCTGCAAATCCGGCTGGGACGGCGAAACGGTTCTGGGTTCGTCGGATATTAGCTGCCGGGCAATGGTCGCCAGGGCCGATGTGCTCAGGGGCCACTATTTCGACGAAAATCTCGACAACGCAGCTGACTACGATTTCATTCTGCGGCTTGGCCGGCCAGCCGGGTTCCTTTCCGTGCCCTCGGAAGGGATCGTTCGGCGGCGGTCTTCGGCTCCATCACCCGATCCGGCACAATGGGCCAGCCAACAAACAGACCGGATCCGCGTCGCAGAGCGTTTTCTCTATCGTCTGGGCGGACACAAAATTGTCGGACGCTCGTCAGGCAAACGGTTTCTTGCCGGCGCCTGCGTCGAACTGGCGGAATACTACCGGCGGGAGAAATGCTACAAGGCCGAGTTCTGCATGTACAAGCAGGCTATTCGGTATAACCCCTCCGCAGCGGCCCTGTACCCGCGATGGTTAAAGGCATATTTCTCCGGAGGCAATAACAGCCGGATCGAATGGCAAAAACCGCATAAACTTGGCCGTCCGTCCGGCAGACGCAGGCACCGCCGGAACACAAAACATTCTCTGGTATTGCATGTCGGCCACGGTTACGGCGATAATATTATGGCCAGCGCGGTCATCGAAGGCATCCGCAGGCAATATCCGAAGATGCGGATCTGCATGTTGACGCGGCGGGACGGTGTTTTTCTGAACAATCCGCACATATCGAGCTGTTTCGATCCGTATATCGTTCGCAAAAGAAACCCGGCACTCTACGACAAGGCTGTCTGCCTGTCCGAGTATTCCTACGCCGAGATCAAGGCGAGGCAAACGCCCCGGCATCTGATCGATCTTATGTACGATAGTATCCCGATCGACATCCGGGATCGCTGCTACAAGCCCAGGATGTATCTCACGGACCGCGAGCTAAGCTATAAAAGTCGCCGGCTTAAGCAGTGCCAAAGGCCGCTCGTCGCCATTACGCCCTTTGGCGGGCCAAAGCACAAACCCATACGAAACAAGGTCTACCCATTCGAGCAGTGGCAGCAGGTTGTGCGTCTGCTGATCGAACAGGGTGTCAGCGTGGTGCAGCTTGGCGCCAAAAACGAAGGTCCGCTGCTGGCGGGCGTTTTGGATTATCGCAATCTCGGGTATCGCCGTACCGCGGCGGTTCTGGCCCGCTGCGACACCCTGATCACGCATGTAAGCGGGCTGATGCATTTGGCTGCGGCGGTCTCGGTGCCCTGCGTGGTCCTGTTCAGCGGAGTCGAGCACCCTGACGTTTCCGGTTACTCGCAGAATACCAACCTCTTCGTCTCTCTGGATTGCAGTCCCTGCTGGCAGCTCGAACTCTGCAAAAAGCCGCGATGCAAAGAATTGTTAAAGCCCGAGACCGTCGTCGAGAAGATCATGGAGATCGTTAAATAGAATGTTTTTTGGAAAACGCAAAACCACTTTTGTCATCGGCGGCGAAACAATAGATTATGACCCCCGCGACACACTAATCGTCAAGGCCAGGCACGGCTTCGGAGACAACCTCATGGTCACCGCCGTCATCAGGGGCATCGCGAGAGAACATTGCGAACTGCAAATCATCGTCCTGGCCAAGCACCCCGAGATATTCGCCGGCAACCCGGACATCTTCAGATGTTACAACATAAACGACCTCCCCAAACGCCACCCAATTCTCAAAAAAGCCGTCGACCTGGAATACAGGCCGCTAAAGACGCACAAGCGGCCAAAGTATGCCCGTGTCCATCTCATCGACGACCTTTATGACCGATTGCCTCTGCCGATAGAGACGCGTTGCTATCAGCCTTGTATATTCCTCCGCGACGACGAGAAGAACTTCCGGATCGACGAATCAGAGAAACTCGAAAGGCCGCTGGTCGCCATCTGCCCATACGGAAAAGCCAACTCCCCCATCCCATCCAAGATCTATCCGCGCGACAAATGGGCCGCGGTCGTAAAGCTCCTGTGCGATCGTAGCGTCACGACATTGCAGTTCGGCATGACCTCGGAAGGGCCTGTCCTGCCCGGCGCTGAGGACTGGCGGGATCTGGGGTTTCGCAATATGGCCGGCCTGCTGAGCCGCTGCGACGCGATGATCACCCACCCGAGCGGGCTTATGCACCTTGCCGCGGCGTGCCAGGTGCCCTGCGTAGCCCTGTACGGAGGCATTGAAAGCCCTCTCGTCTCCGGCTATGCGAATAATCGCAACCTGACCGTATCGCTGGATTGCGCGCCATGCTGGAAGGCGAATCTGTGCCGTAGCCCGAAGTGCCTGGACCTGATGACGCCCGAACAAATCGCGGCCCAGACCCTTGACCTGATCGCGGGCAACGCGGGATAACACCCTCTCATTTCCGCATTCGCATCTCGATGCCGGCGACAACCTTTTGCAGGATCGTCCGGCTGTCCTTGCGTATGCTCCGATCTTCGTCCATGTAGGCAAGGAAGAATCGCAGGCGGTCCGTTCGTGTCACTTCCTCGATGAGACTGATCTGCACCAGGTTCTTTATACGCAGGCGCATCGGCAGAGCCCGGTGCTTTCGTGTTCGTTCATTGTCCAGAAAGCAGAAGTTCCAGTTCCCATTCGTCTCTTCGGCGAGGATATTGCCCGTCCGCAGGTCACCGTGCGATATCTGCACCGAATGCATACGACCGATCTGTCCGCCAAGTGCCCGTATGAGCGTGCGTCTTTGACGAAGAGACTTTACCGAAGAGGCCCGCCAGTTGTCCGCAAGACAGGCGTAGATGGTCCTTGCATCCTGAACTTTCCGGGTCAGCACAAAACCCGCCGAAGACAACGAGCCGTATTTCGCCCGGCCCAATGCGATTATTTCGGGGCTGGACAGGCCGTTTTCCGCGAGCATTATCGACGCATCAAATGCCCGCCTCGCCCGGCTGGGACGAATAAGGTGCTTGACAAAATCCCAGACCGAACGATAGAGATATTCCTTCATGAACAGATCGTGGCAAACCGAGCCAAAGCGGATCGTACACTCGAATACTTTTGCGAACTGGCTCGCCGGAACCCTCTTAAACGGCCCGCGCATCCCGTCAACGATATCTGAGGCAGTCGCCTTGCACCCGGAATTTGCCCCCGCAAAAGACTCGCTGACATACAAACTCCAACCCTTGACACGTGTCCGGTAAAACCCCCTGTAATGCCTGGCGAAACAAGTCATATTCAACACTGTCAATTACCCACGATCGCGATGCCAAGCCGGTTGGCCAGTTCGATCGTCTCGGGTTTATCGATAATTATCGTTTTTTCCTTCTGCACCACGAGGCACTTTCCGCCGTTTGCCGCCAGGCTTTCGATCGTATCGGGCCCGACGCACGGGACGTCGAATCGCATGTCCTGATTGGGCTTGGCCACCTTGATAAGAGTCCAGCCGCCCCTGGCACACAGTTTGCCGGCACGCTCTATCATCCGGGCGGTCCCCTCGATCGCCTCGACTGCGATGGTCTCCTTTTCCCTGACCGCGATCGCCTGACCGATGTCGAGCCGGGCAAGTTCCGTCACGATCTCCCATCCGAAGTCGATATCGCCCTGAACGGACGCGCCGGGCTGACATGCGGTCATCACGCCGGCGTCGGCAAGATGCTCTTTACAGT
>DAOVVQ010000068.1 GCA_030637065.1 Planctomycetota bacterium | reverse complement strand
GCCGGCGCATCGTTGATCCCGTCGCCGACGACCGCGACCGTATGGCCGTCGCTTTTGATCATTTCCACCACGGCGAGTTTGTCGTGCGGCAGGCAGTGTGCCTTATAATCCGTACACCCCAGCTCCGCCGATACGCGGTTGGCGACCTCGCTCCTGTCGCCGGTGAGCATGGTTATGCGTTTTACCCCGACACCTGACAACTCGCTTACGGCATCCTGTGCTTCAGGACGGGCCTTGTCCTGCATGCCGATCCAGCCGATACATTTCGAGTCCTTCGCGATGTACAGCGTGCTGAAACCCTGCTCTTCGTGCATCGCCGGGTCGATAACATTACTTGTGTCGATGTCGTTTTCTTTCAGGAAGCTTTCCCTGCCGACCATTATACTGGCTCCGTCAACCGTTGCCGTTACCCCTTTGCCGGGCGTCTCGCGAAAATCAGTCGACACGGGCGGTTTGACATTGGCCTCTTTGGCGAGGTTCAGCAGCGCCTTGGCTGCGGGGTGTTTGCTCATTTTTTCCGCTGACGCCGCCATCGCCAGCATCTTGGCGGGCTCGACACCTTCGGCGGGCTCGAGCTTTGTAACATAAAGCCGGCCCGTTGTCAGCGTGCCGGTCTTGTCGAACACTACCGCGGTTATCCGTCCGGCAACCTCGAGCAGCGAAACATTCTTGATCAGTATACCCAGCCTCGCCGCCGCCGAAAGCGAAGCGACCATCGCCGTCGGAGTCGCCAGTATAAGCGCACACGGACAGGAGATGACCAGTGCCGAGATGGAACGGTTGATCTCTTTCGTGAAGAAATAGACTATCATCGCTATCATCAGTATCGTCGGGACGTACCATTTTACATAGTTGTCGATGATACGCATGATCGGGATCTGTGTCTTTTCGGCGGCCATGATCAGCGACTGGACCTTGCCTAATGTGGTGTCCTTGCCCGCCTTGGTGACGGTGATGTCAAGGGCGCCGGTGAGGTTGGTCGTTCCTGCGAAAACTGGCATCCCGGCTGTCTTGTCGACCGGCAGGGATTCGCCCGTAATAGTCGCCTCGTTGACCGAGCTTTCGCCTGTCTTAATGTCGCCGTCGGCGGGGATATTGTCGCCGGGTCTTACGCGAACCACATAGCCGGGCTTTAATTTGCTGACCTTGACCTCGGTTTCGCTGCCGTCGTCGGCTACCAGGTTGGCCACCGTCGGCGTAAGTTTTATCAGCGACTCGATCGACGCCCGTGCCCCGAGCGCTGTTCGCGTCTCCATCAGTTCCCCCAGCAGCATGATAAACGCCACCGTCCCGGCAATAGCATATTCGCCCGTTGCAAAAGCGGCCACTATCGCCAGTGCCACCAGTTCGTCCATGTGCATGTGGCCGTGAAGCATGCACTTTAAGGCGTGGTACACGACGGGTGCGCCTAACAGGATGGCGCCTAACATCGCGCATAGCTCGGCGACTTCGCTTTCGGGTCCGTAGAAGAAGGGAAGTCGTGCGATCGCGCTGTTAAGGAGCAATATTCCGCCGGCAAGCGTGCCTAACATCGCGGCGCTTACGCGGAACTGTTTGCCCTTCGTATGTTCGTGATGACCGAGTTCGCTTTCTTTAATGTTTAAGTGTTTGTGAGCCATACCTTTTGAATCTCTCGCTAATTATTCTTTATAATTGCTCTTATAACCGGCCTGTGCCTCCATGCCGCCTGTGGAGGCGTGCCTGAAACCCACTGTCTTGTCCGATCCCCGGCGGGCGATAACTGTCGCCGAAGCTATTATTCCTGATCCTCTTTCTGCTTGCTTTTGGATATCGACGGGTCCCTGCCGATATTGATGCGGATCTCCTGGTCGGTTCCCTCTGTTGCCGTCTGAACGATGAATTTTTCGTCGGCATTGTCCAGCACTTCCGCTATCGCTTCCTGATAGATCCTCTGAAGAACAAGTTTTGGGTACTTCCTGTATTCCGGCAGCAGTTCCTTGAGGTATTGCGCATTGGCCTCGGCGCCGGCAACGGCCTGGACTCTCGCGGCCCGAGCTTTGGAGATGATCTCATGGCTGGCGCCTTCCAACTGGTCCAAACGCAGTTGACGGTCTTCTTTGGTGGTTGACGGGTTCCTCAAGGCGGCCAAAATGTTTTTCGCATCGGCGCCGCCGGCCTCGGTGAGTGTTGTTTTGGCATAACTCCTGGCCTCGTCCCGCATCTTCGTGCTTGCCTGGGTCACCATCGTCGCCTCTTCGAAGGCCCGATTGACCTGACGGGGCCAGGTGATCTTGTCAGCCTGTACGGAAACAACGTCAATGCCGCTGCGTATCTGCAAGAGCCTGGCCTCGATGGCCCGCGCGACATCGTTGGCAATAGCATTCTCACTGCGGATCGCCTCTTCGATGCTGTACTTTACCATCGTCGAAACGACCGCGTCAGCGGCTATCGTCCGAAGCAGCGGCTCGACCGTTTCACCCGCCACGTCCATAAAATCCTCGCCGGGACGCGACGAACGAAAATAAACGTTCTGGAAAAACTTCTCGGGGTCGCTGATAAGGTAAGTCAATGTCCACTTGGCGTGTACGATATTGTAATCGGTGCCTTCCGTCCCGGAGATGCGGTCGTTGCGTGTCAGGCAATAACCGTCCCATATTGGGTTGAGTGTCTCGCGGATACGGGGCTGTTCGGTGCCGAGCTTTTCGGCTTCCGTCTGAAAATACCAGAACGAATCTATCGCCAGCGTCTGCTTCCTGGTCACCGGGATCGTGACGATCTCGCAGATCGGCTCAGGCCACGCCCAGTGCAAACCCGAATCCAGAACACGCTGTTCAGTGCCTTGGCCGCGAATCCGCCCGAATTGAAGGACAAGGGCTTTTTCGTTCTCCTTGACACGAAAAACGCCGGAGGTGACAAAAAGGACCACCAGAATAACCATAATGACCTTCAGGATCAGGAAGCTGGTTTGCAGGGCGTCGGTCAAAGACTTGCCCGCGGTATCGAGCTTTATCAGGCCCTGTTCGCCGCCGGGAGCAGCCTCCTGGTTCTCTATATTCTCATTGTCTGTCATACTCTTACTTCCAGTACTCGTTTACTTTGTTAATTGCCGTCAATATTTCCCGCCGATGCCTGCAGGGCGGGCATTGCCGCCGCCGGTGCCGAATTACTGTTTCGGCGTAATATCCGGGATGCCCTTGAGGTATTTCATCAGGTCGTTATCTTCCGTCAGGACGATCGTCGTTTTCTCTTTCAGGATCGTTTTAAGCGTTTCGATATCGCTCAGGAACATGGCAAGTTCCGGTTCCGCCTCCAACATCTTGTAATACTTCGCCGCCTCGGCGTCGCCTACGCCGCGAATGGCCTTGGCCTCGGCCTCGACAACCGCAAGCAGTTCGTCCCGTGTGGAGTTCGCTTCGCTCTTGATCTTTTCGGCCTCAGCCCACCCCTCAGCCAGGATCTCCTCGGTGCGGCGATTGCGGTCGGCCTCCATACGTGCAAAGACTTCCTTGGTAATATCCTCGCTGATGCCCAGCTTCTTGATGCCGATAAGGTCGATCTCGATGCCGTACTCGTCCATGGCATGTCCGCGGATGCTCTCAGCCATCTTCTGTTCGATCTCGGCGAACTTGATCTTCGCGGGGTCGGAATTGACAAAGTCGCTGAAATAATACTGCCCGATCACCGAGTTCTGGGTATTACGAAGCAGGCTGTCAAGGACCCGCTCGGCGCCGGTTGTGTCGTGAACCGATTCGAGGAATTTTTGCGGGTCGCCGATCCGCCAGACAATATAGCTCGTTACGTTTATCGGGTCGCCGCCGCGGGTGGTCGTATCTTCGAGAACGCTTTCATAGAGCTGCCCGCGGGAATCGAACTTGTAAATTACGTTGATCGGAGCCGGCCATCGCAGATTCCATCCGGGCTCGTCAACCGACTTGACGGGCTTGCCGAACCTGGTTACGAGTGCAACCTCGGTTTCGCGAACCTGAAACGAAAAAAGAAACAGCGACAAAACCCCGATTATCATTACCACAAAAATCATAGCCCATAAATTCTTCATTGCTCTTTTACCACCTTTTCGTAAGACCGTATCTGATTATCGCCCTGACAAGTCCATATTCATATCGAACAGGCTTGGTGTCAAATCTTCCTGGACGTCGATAATTATCACCTGTTTGCCGCCATTGCCGGAAACGATCACGTACTTGCGGATGCCCGGCAGTGTCTCTTCCAGCATAGCGAGACGCTGATTGCGTTTGTATATCTGCGGTGAGGCCCGATACGCTTTGACCTGGCTATCGAACCGTTTTCCCGTTGCCTCGGCAAGGACCGCTTTTTCAAAACTATAACCGTCCGCCGCACGCAGCGTCGTAAATACATCGCCGCTGGAGCGGGCAAATGCCTCTTTCAGTTGCCCCATCAGGCTTTCGCCAAGCTCGGCGTCGCCGGCCTCCCTGGCCTGACGGTACCTTCCCGCAAGATCGGCTAACTCTTCGGCCCATTGAACCGACTTGCCGCCCAGAGAGATCAAGATAGCGTTCTCCGAGGCCATGCCATCGAGAATGGCAGCCTGCTTTTGCTGCACCGCCCCTATTACCTCCTGATAGGCCTTGGCTACCTCCTGCGGGGGATGGACGCCCTGAAGGCCGAGAAATACGATCTCGATACCAAGGCCCTCGCGGTCGACCTCCTGCTGAATTCGCTCTGACAGCACGTTGGCGGCGTGTTGCCTTCCGGCGCCAAGAATGCTCAGCTCACCGCCGCCGGCACCCTCGTCGTCGCCGTCGGTTTCGATCCTGGCACTGGCGGCATAACGAACCAGCTCCCGGTAGCAGATTGCCTCCAATGTCTCTTTGGAATCGCGATGATTGTACATAAAAGCCTTAATGTCCCTGACGCGATACTGGACCGGAACGGCGGCAATGACGATGCTTATTGCAACCGACCCTTCCCGGCTGCTGCCCTCGGTGTCGGCTGCGACCAGCAGATTATATTCCTCGTCATAGTGCTTCTCGCCCCACAAAAGCGGCGGTCGTTTTTCCTCTTCGCCTGCATGGGCGGTATCGACAAAACCGATATTGATCTGCTGAACCAGGTCCGTCGGGTGGATTATCGCTACGTCAAACGGCCAGGGTAGCTTCAGGTGCAAACCCGCGTCGACCGTCTTCTGGTAAGCCCCGAAATGCTCGATTATCCCCTGATGACCCGGCCCGACAACAACGATGCAACTCAGTGCATACAAACTCAGGATCGAAAAGATCACCAGCGGCAGAACCGCCTTCTCAAGGAGCCGGTAAAACCACGTCTCGGAAACCTTAAAGCCAAACTGGTAGTCGATAGTGCTGGCAAATGTACGCAGGATGTCGCCGGGCTCGTTTATCAGCCCCAGCAGGCGGCTGTCAAATGCGATGCGTGCATAGACGCCGGCGACCCGCGGACGATAAATATCGAGAATGAGATTCAGTACCACTTCCGCTCCCAACATCAGCAGCAGTATCGGAACCGCCCATTCGAGGATGGTAATGCCGATATGGATCTTATACTGAGCCATCGCAAGCGCCACAGCCGACAAAAAACATAGAAACGCGCTCGCCAGGAGCCGGCTGCCGCCTGCCCGCAGGTCCTTCCACCGCATCTCGGCGCTCATACCCGTGGCATAACGCGAAATGAGAAAACTGACAAAGGCGATTATAACCATGAAAACCGCGGCAAGCTGCGTACCCTTGGATTCGACGGGGATACTGCTGCTAACCTGGTTGAGCAGGTATAGGCCCGCGGCGACCTCGTAAAGGGCGATCACAATGGAATAGATCGGCACAAACCACTTCTCGACCTGTACGAGGCGTTTTTGTGCCACCGCAAAAAGCTCCCGACGGTCGGCGCTGCCCTGAAATATGGTCTCAGAACTCTCATCGCCAGCCAATTGAGCCATGTCCAGCTTCTCCTGCTCAGCCAGCCTGCGCTGATGATACAGTATCACAAGGCCGAACCAAACAAGAGCGACCCCGAATATCTGCAAGCTCATCGCCGCCAGCGCAAGAACACCGCTTACCGAACCGATCACAAGAGTGATCACCGCGAAAAGAAGGCTCAAGATCAGCCCCATCAGGGCCGTATGCCCCGCCCGCTTGAAAGAAATAGCCATAATCTAACCCCGTCTATGCCGAACTATGTCGAACAAGTTGTAGAAAAATATGTATAGAAACCAAAACCGTTAACCAAAAAAGCAATGCTTTACAAATTCATGCTGGCGTAATATAACAATATTGTGTCGTTAAGTGTAGCATTAATTCCCGGGAAATAAACATGTTATTTAAAGCACGTATTATCGCGAGAAACACATTCGTAGAGACACTCCGTCAACCCGTTTACGCCGTTATCGTCGTTTTTGCCCTGCTCTTATTCCTGCTTAGCCCCTCGGTAGCGATGTATACACTCGATGAGGACATAAAAATGCTACGCGAGATTGGGCTTTCTACGCTCTTTTTAGCGGGTTTGTTCATAGCGATTTTTTCGGCCACCGGCGCCGTTACCGAGGAAATCGAATCCAGGACCATTACCACCGTAATTTCCAAGCCTATCGGGCGGCCAACCTTTATTATAGGCAAGTTTCTCGGCGTCGTCGCTGCCGTTGCCCTGGCCCATTATATCTGCACTATCGCCCTGATGATGGCGATCCGGCACGGAGTCCTCGAGACCGCAACCTCTGAGCGAGACTGGCCGGTCGTTGCTGTTGTCATCGGCGTAATTCTGCTGGCGGTTATCTTAACTGCTTTCCTGAACTATACTTACGATTGGTCCTTTTGTGCTACCGCTATCATTACAACAGCCAGTCTTGCCACCGTGGGCATGATATTCCTCTTCTTTGTCGACAGACACTGGAGATTCAATCCACAGAACAACGGCCTGCATTTCTTCGAGGCATACGCATCGCTGCTGCTATTATTTGCGTTAATCGTCCTTGTTGCTGTCGCGGTGATGTTTTCGACGAGATTGAATGTCATCCTGACGATGTGCTGCTGTATTGGCGTTTTCCTGTTGGGCCTGGTCAGCGATTGGGTCTTCGGCAGGTTCGCGGAAACCTACCTCTGGGCGAAGGTCGGCAGGGCGATCGTGCCGAATTTGCAGGTATTCTGGATTAGCGACGCTATCTACGAAGGGGCTGCCCTCACTGCCGGTTACCTCGGCCAGGTTGCCGCCTATACCGCCCTGTACACCTCAGCGGCATTGCTTGTGGCGATAGGCCTCTTCCAGAGACGCCAGGTAGGATGATCGGGCTCGGCACCGGGCCAGGGGGAGATAAAACGAGCCGGGGGGGAGGATTAATATCAATCCCACTAAAAAATACGTGTCAGTCCGTTAGTATGGGTGGCAGCGCGTTTGCGCAGCAAACCGATGGTCGTATGCACAGTGGTACCCACCATCGGTTTGCTGCGCAAATCCCGATGTACATCGGGACCACCCTTGCTGCGATCCGAAACACACTGCTGACGAAGGCATGTCACACACGCAATATCTAAATGGGACTGGTATTAGTAGGCGAAATGATCAATTCGCATAGGCTCAGTGCCGAAAAACACGTTTTTTTGTCCCCGACGTGAGAAGTCTAAGTGTCTGAATTCAAAGAAGTTACGACGAATATGCAGGATCAGGGGGGCACTTTTACCGATAAAGGTGGGCGGGGGCCACTAAAACATACCAACGGGTTGGTATTGTTGTAGCAGGTGCTATTTCAAGTCATATATCAGGGCAGTTTCATCACATCTGTCCTGTTTGGGGCATTTGGCACAATCGCTCCAGACTTTCATCGGCAGGGATTCTTTGTCAGCGCGGATAAAGTCCAGTTTTTCAAAGAAAACCGGCTCTAAGGTCAGCGTGAAGACTCTTTCGAGGCCGAGTTGTCTTGCCTCATCCAGCAGCGACTCGACCATTGTCCGCCCGATCCCCTGGTTTGCGCAGGATTTGTCAACGGCGAGAGACTTGATCTCGGCAAGGTCGGACCAGATGATTTGCAGTGCGCAGCAGGCGAGGATGCGGCTGGGGCTCTGTTGGGAGTCTGAGTCTTCTACTGCGACCATGAACAGTTGGAGGTTCTCGTAGATGTCGGCGATCGAGCGGAAGAGCATCCTGTCAATCTCTGCGTAGCAGCCTATCAGGGCGTGGATAGCCTTAACATCGGAAACGATTGCTTTTCGGATAATCATGGCCCAAGTATAGCCACCCCAGCGGATATTTGCAACCGGTTTGACATGGCCGCCGGCGTCCGGCTGGGTTGAGGGTGGAAAAAATTTGCAAAAGTGTTGCCGCTGGCGGTAAGGGCTGTATAATAACGGCCCCGGTTGACGGGTGTTTATATATGGAAAGATTTAATGGGGTCTCCTGAAAAACAGGGTGTAGCCCAGTGACGGGGTTGTTTTTGTTCCAAAAACAACGACCATACCAAGGTGTTATTGTTTTTCAGAGGTCTCAATTATCGAAAGGGGTAGAAACATGGCAACAAATGAAAATCTTCAAGCGGCTTTTGCAGGTGAGAGCCAGGCGAATCGGAAGTATCTTGCTTTTGCAAAAAAGGCTGACAGCGACGGGCACAGGCAGATAGCTAAGTTGTTCCGCGCTGCCGCCGCCGCTGAGACCGTTCACGCCCACGCGCATTTTGATGTTCTGGGAGGGGTTAAGGATACCGAGGATAACCTGCAGGCTGCGATCGCCGGAGAACTGTTCGAGTTCGAGAAGATGTACCCGGGATTCCTCGAAGAGGCCCAGTCCGAGGGCAATAAGGGCGCCGTCGTCTCGTTTACGAACGCGCTTGCCGTTGAAAAGATCCATCATGCACTGTATGCCGAGGCGCTGGACACGCTCAATGGCGGAAGTGATCTGCCGGCGGCAGCTATCCATATTTGCCAGGTCTGCGGCAATACCGTAACCGGCGATGCGCCCGATACATGTTCGGTTTGTGGCGTAGGCAAAGACAAATTCGTCGAAATTCAGTAGCCGCCAGCGGGCAGGGGGGCAGCAGTTGGTGGGCCGTGCAACAGGTTTCGGCTGTGATCGTTTTGTTGTAATGGAGGTTTTGCTATGGACGGCAAACGCATTGGAATCTTAGTCGTTGTGGTTAGCGGCCTGATCTCTTTTGGTACGCTGATAGCGTGTTTTCTGGCTGGGACGGATATCTGGAACGAATTAGGCAGCCCGAATTTCTGGCAGGGCGAAGGTTTCGCCGCCCTCGAATGGCGAGTCCTGGGCATAGGCTGGTGGATCATAGCCGCCTTTCACATCACCTTCTTCGTCACCGCAACCATAGTAATGGCCCGCTGGAAAAAGTAGCAGATGTCCTGCGGTTGCGGCAGAAAACCATTTGAAACGGTGCCCGATCACCTGTGTTAACAAGCAATTTTCACCGATCAGCAAGGCCTTTTTATCCGCGTTTTTTGGCTGGGACGGGGGTTTTTTGATATTTTTTTGTTTTTTATGGATTTTTTTGTTGACGGGTTCTACATTTGTAGTAGCATTGCTTCTACGGATGTAGAAAGGAGAAATGCTTATGCGGCTTACTGAAGCGGAATGGCAGATCATGAATGCGTTGTGGGAGGGTTGGCCTGCGACTGCGCGGGAGATTGCGGATCGGCTGCCGGATAGTGTTAATTGGGCCTACACGACGATCAAGACGATGCTGACTCGTCTGGCGGAGAAGGAGGCTGTCGAGGAGACCAAGAGAGGCAACGTCGGGATCTATGAGCCTATCCTCACCCGCCAGAATGCGAGGCGAAATGCCCTTAAATCGTTGGCGAATCAGGCCTTTGACGGGGCGTTCGGGCCGCTGATGCATTTTCTGTTGGAGGATCAGAATCTCTCGGACAGGCAAAGGGAGCAGTTGCTTGAAGCCCTCCAGCAGCGGGAGAAGGGGGGCGAGCAATGATAGAGGCACTAAACCGTGTGGCTGATATGTGGCTGGCCTGGGAGTTGGCGATGCTGTGGCAGGTCGCGGCGCTGATCGCGATCGTTTGGGCGGTTGACCTTGTGATAAGGAGATGGGCCTGGCCGCAGGTGCGATATGCGTTGTGGCTGTTGGTATTGGTCAAGTTGCTTCTGCCGCCGACGCTGACATCGCCGACGAGTTTTACCGCTGAGATCGCGTCAGTGGTGCAGCGGATCGTTTCGATCCAGACCGATCAGGACCAAACGCCTCAGGACATAAAGCCGGCCCAGGTTTATGATATTCCCGCGGCGGAGATGCCTTTTGCCGATATGGGTCTTGAAGGGGCGCAGGGCTTTTCGCAGAGCGAGTTTGACCCAGCCCCAGCTGCCATCGAACCTGCGATCCCGGCTGCCGCCTCAGCCCCAGCCGCCGTTGTGAGACTATCGTGGAAGGCTTATGCCTTTATGGTGTGGCTGGGTGGGATGGCGTTTTTGTCGATATGGCTTATTTTGAGGCTGAGCGGTTTGCGTCGCGAGCATCTCAAGAGCGGGCAGCGGATGCCGGACAGATTCAACGAATTGGTTGTGGCAACCGCGAAAAGGCTCAATCTGAGGGTTATTCCAAAGCTGATATTGACCGACAGGGTATGCTGCCCAGCCGTTTTTGGCGTTTTCAGGCCGGTTCTGTTAATACCAGCCGGCAAACTCAGCAGCCTGACCCGGGAAGATGCCGAGCACATCCTGCTGCATGAACTCGCTCATATTAAACGCGGCGATCTGTTTATTCATGCGGTTTATATGATGATCCAGATCGCATACTGGTTCAATCCGCTGCTTTGGCTGATAAGAAGACAACTGCAGAATCTAAGAGAGCTGTGCTGCGACGCCACTGTCGCCAGATTGCTAAAGGAAAGGACGTTCAGCTACCGCGAAACGCTCCTGAAAACGGCAAGGCAACTATTAGCAGAACCGGTCGATCCCGGCCTGGGCCTACTGGGCCTGTTCGAAAGTTCCAACTGGTTAATCGAAAGACTCAAGTGGCTCGAAAGAAAGACCTGGAGAAACCGCAGGCTCAGGATCGCGACGATAGTACTGCTTGTAGCTATAATGGTAGTATGTGTATTGCCGATGGCAAAGGTGATGTCGGGGGCTCCCGCTTTCACAGTGAAAGGTGTTGTCATCGATGCCGAGACGGGCGAGCCTGTTGCCGGAGCGATAGTAGGCGATGCCGGGCGATATGCCGAGGGCAGGCAATCGGTCACAACCGACTCCGAGGGCAGCTACAACTACAAAACATGGTACGAAGAGCATGAGATCAAATGTGAGGCTCCCGGTTTCAAAACCGGACAAAAAACGCTGCGCACAAGGATATTTGGCTCGGAGAAGGAAAAGGTAATAGATTTTGAGCTTATATCTGAAAAGGCTGCTGAACAATCTGAATTCAAAGCTACTTTGCCTAATGGTGTGACAGTTGAGTTGGTGGGTGTTTGCGAGCATCCAAGTGAAGGCAAACAGTGGTGGTGGCCTGACGGTAGTGTGTTAAGAGAGTCTCCATATGATGATGACTTTGGGAAGGCTTTTCCAAAATATGGCGAAAAGGGTTATAAATTTGCAGTTAAATACAGCTCAATGGCAGAAAAAGAAGTCGATGCTAAAGTAAGACCCGCAAACGCCAAAAGCACGAACGGTGGAGCATTATTCAGTTCCAGCAAGAAGGACGGCAAAGAAAACACAAAATATGTTGAAGATTCACTGGACGAAAAAATTGTATGGCTTGGTGCAGCTTTTGACGAAGAGCTGGGTTATTGTGATATTAGAATTGGCGTTTGTTATGGGGACTGGAAAAGTCATTATCGACACGAAACCGATCAACCTGGCGACGCAGTTGAATGGGCGGAGTTCAAGGGCGTTTCACTCAAGCCGGATAAGACGTGGCGTTATGACCTGCCCGGGCCTGATTCGATTAAATTCGGTTCCAGCAGTGCTCGTGTCGTCGACAGCCGGGGCAAGGGTGTCTATGGCGCTATCGTTGAATTCGGCGATGAGCTTACGATAAGGGACTATCACAATAATAAGACTGAAAAGCGGAAGTGGAATGTTGATGACACCATTACCGATTCGGTTGGCAGATTTCCTATGCCCTCGATATATATCGATCTCGAAGGCAAGACCGTTTCGTTTGATGCGACGATAACCGCGGAAGGCTTTCTTGACCGCAGGGATGTTCCTCTTGGAGAGTATGATAATGGCAGCGGTACGATAGACCTCTTCAGGGGTATGTCGGTAGAGGGTGTCGTGATCGGCCCTGACGGCCAGCCGCTTGGCAAGGCGCCGCTTTCTCTGTCAACGCAGACTTTGTATGAGCATCCCAGTTCCGGCTGTGGCGGATGCTATGATATCCATATGACGACGGAAGAAGACGGCTATTTCAGGCTGGAAAATGTCCCGCCCGGCCTTCATATCCTGCAGTATCCGGGTCGAAGCGCCAATTGCGACGATCCCGAGCCGCTGCCAGCGCAAAATGTCTCCGGTGCGGCTGTGTTGAAGGTCGAAGACGGCCGGGATGTCGAGGGCGTTTTGATCGACCTGTCGGAGTCGACCTGTTCTGTGACGGGCAGGATCGCCGACGAGAAGGGCCGACCGATCGAGGGGGTAAAGGCCGGCGTCGGTGTTGAGCTGAAAATTACCAGTAAAGATAAAGATGGCGCGGTGGTGGGTATAAGCAGTACGGACAACTTCGCTCCGAGCGAACTTACGGGCCCCGACGGCGTTTATCGCATCGAGAACCTCCCGCCGGGCGATTGGCTCATCGGCGCATCTTATCCCTATGTCAAGGGCCAAAATGCAAAAGCAGGCCCTTCTGTCAAGATCGGGCTAAGGCAAGGCGAAACAACAAACACAGACCTGACATTAAAACGACAGCAGTTCGGCCAGCAGCAAGCCAATGAGCAGACCGAAGGCCAAAAGAGGCTTGATGCCGCTAAGTGGGTGGAGGGTAAGGCCATTATGGGCACTGTGGCTGTGGCGATACGGGCGTGGGTTGCAGAGACACTGACGGACGGTTCATGGACGCAGGATGAGCTGACGTATAAGAGGCTGGGGTTCCTGCCGGTCGATCTTCGGGGGACGTATTTTAGCGCGGAGAATTTTTCCTGGAAGGTAAGCTATCGCAAGGTCGATAACAACCTGACATTTACGATCACCGCCACAGCCGGTAAAGGAATAACGGCTCCCGAATCGATAACGCTGGGCCAGAACGGAAAATTCACAGAACAACAAAAACCTGCCAACAAAGTCGCTGGGCGTGTTGAGGGGAAGAAAGTTTCGCCGGTTGGCAACTACGCCCTTGAGTTTGATGGGATTGACGATTACCTGGAGATACAGGCCAGTGAGAGTCTTCAGATCGGTCGGCATTTTACGATCCAGATGTGGATCAAGCCTGAGTTCCCTGAGACTTCTGACCCGGACAAGCGCCGAGGGCTGCTCTTTAAAACCGGTTATGTTCTCGGGCCTCCGGGTGAAAAAGGCAATCGACGAGCGAAAAGTTATGGCTTTGGGTTTACGTTAACCCCCAGAGATAACTCCAAAGTTGAATTAGGTATATTGACATGCAATGATGAGGTTTATGGCGGTTCGTATCTCTATTCCAATAAATCGGGCTGGCAGCACATGGTAATGATTTCCAGTATACACGCTGGGGCGGCGGGACGAGATGTCTATCATATCAATACCAGCCAGGCGGGCTATGAGCCGGCGCCTTATAGCAATATTATCATTGGTGGAAAATCTTCGACACCCCCGACCAACCTTTTCAAAGGTCAAATGGCCGAATTGCGGATTTGGAACCGGGAGTTGAGTTCCGATGAAATTGCCAAATTCAAGACCACAAGTTTAAGCGGTAATGAGCCGGGCCTTGTAGGCTGCTGGACGTTCGAAGAAGCCAAGGGCCCGTCTGCTGTTGATATCAGTCCCTTCAAGAACCGTGCCCAGCTTGGTTCGAGTTATCGCGCAGAAGAATCCGATCCCACCTGGGTTAGGATTGGTGCCGGAAAGGAGAACGTCTCTCTTAAGCCGAATTTCAGAACCGATGTGGAGGTTGAGAGTGTTGACTTGCCGGTGCGGTTTATTACTTCTGACAATAACGGCAAGGTTGAACGCTATCATTGGCGTTTGGATCTGACCAAGCCGGTTCGTCTTGCTCGGCACTCATTTAAAATAGAAGGCGATTCCATTCGTGGATACTGGGGGAGTGTAGAGGGAATATTGACAAGTCCGGAAAATGGTACAAATATAGATTACCAGCTAATTATATCGAAAGCGGATGATAAGCTGGACTACCTGATGCGGAAGAAACAGTCACATGAAGGTTTACACAGTTACGATGAAGCAGCATCTAGTTCGAGGAAACTGATCGACCAACCTGAATGCGACCAGATTAGTACATACATACTCAAGGAACCTGTTGGGCTCAGTGAGAAATATCTGCCGCTATGGAAACGTGATTTTATCAAAGACGGCAGTGTTATTAAGACTTTGCTATATGCTGTCAGGGTAGTCGGTAAAAATGAAGATGATTCGTTTGCGCCTACGATAAAAGACATCCAGGATAATACAAAAGATATGATCGAGACTGAAAAGACCGATGTGGAGGTTGGGGGCCAAAAGAGGCTTGATGCCGCTAAGTGGTTGGAGGGTAAGGCCATGATGGGCACTGTGGCTATGGCGATACGGGCGTGGGTTGCAGAGACATGGACGGACGGTTCATGGACGCAGGATGAACTGACGTATAAGAGGCTGGGGTTTTTGCCGGACGATTTTAACGCAACATATTTTAACGTGGAGAATTTTTCCTGGAAGGTAAGCTATCGCAAGGTCGATAACAACCTGACATTCACGATCACCGCCACAGCCGGTAAAGGAATAACGGCTCCCGAATCGCTAACGCTGGACCAGAACGGAAAATGGACAGAACAACAACCGGCCAGCAAACCCGCCTTGCAGACCGAGGGTCAAAAGAACGCGTTCGATCTGGCGGCGGCTGAACTTATTGAACGGGTGCAGGCAAAATATGCCGGTCTTGATTCGTATTGTTCTGAAGGTGAGATCGTCACAGATTTAGATATGTCAGACGTGGTTCTTGACGGTATGCCCGGTATGGCGGACGAAAAACTTAGAGAGCAAAGAGAAAGCAAAGAGAAGTC
>DAOVVQ010000317.1 GCA_030637065.1 Planctomycetota bacterium | reverse complement strand
GCCAAGAACTTCGGCTTCGCTGATTACATCGTTGCGGTCGGTTCCGCTGGCCAGATACAGCTTGATACTGCTGTCTCGCAGGGCCTTAAGGAATCCAATCGCCCCTTTTATCGTATAATCGCTTTCATTAAGCTGGCCATTAGAAAATCTTTCTATTCGCGTCGCCACCATCTGTGTCAGCGTGGTGTTGTAAATTTCCTTATAGCCGAATTTATCCAGAATCTGTTCTTTCGGAACAATGCCGAACTCAGCAACCATTTCGACAAGAGCTTCCATCTGAACAATGGTTTGTATTCCGGTCGATTTGTCAATATATTCAAGCACCCGGTTTCGAACCTTATGGTATAGTGTCTCATCAGCAGTCTCGTACTTCTCGCCAAGGACGGCCCTGATCATCATCGGCTCCATTATTGCTTCCCATCCCTGCCTGAGGATACTGATGGTACCGTCATGATCAAATACCGCGTGCCTGATCCGGCCCATGCTTACCTTCTCGATTTCAGTGCATAATTCTATTTCCGCTGCTTCTATATACGATGCCTGCCTGATGTCCCCGGCCAACTCAGGCTGATAGATATAATCGGCATCATTGCTGATCTCGAGAATTTCCTCGCCGGAAGCGGTGCCGGTCTGGAACAGTTTTTGTACAGTAACCGCCGAGGCGAAATTGGCAAACTTTGCCGCATCAGCAGGTTTAACGCCTGCGCCAAGGCATAATCCGACAGCGCTTGTGGCTGTGTCACCCGCCCCTACGGTATCGAGTTTGCCTAATAGTTGGATTCCGGGTACCTGACAGGTTTGGTCCGAATCAACGGTCAATATGCCCCGTCCGCCCCTGGTGACAAAAACAGGCTTATGTGATTTGCCGTAAAGGGCCTCCGCGTAAGTCTTGACGTCATTAAAAGTGATTATATCGTTCAAATTGGCGTCTGCACCGCTTAGCCTGGTTGCCTCGATGTCGTTGACCTTGCGATAAACATTCCTGAACCTGTCTCCATAATGCCTTGTGTCGAGCAAGATAATTTTGTCGTCAAATTCATCGAACAGTTCGTTTGCCCGGGCAACGAACTCATCGCTTATACTGCCGGGGACCTGCTGATTGAAGATGACCGCATCGCAATCGGCAATCGCAACCCTTAGATTGTTTATGACAGCCGTATCGGTATCCGTTGAGCGGGCATTAAAGAACCCAAAGTCGATCCTCGGCTGTTCTTCACCGTCAAGATATCTCTTGGCAAAAGTTACCGTGTCGAAATTCTCCTTCTGAATTATCATGGAGTGCGTATCAACGCCAAGGGCCTTCAATTGAGAGACCAGTTCCCTGCCGAATATATCATCACCGACAACGCCTATCGCTTTGATGCTCACCGGCTTCAGGGTAGCAAGATTGGCAACAATGTTCGATGCGCCGCCTAAAGTGTAATAATGCTTGCCAACGCCCTGGGATTGAAGGCCGGTCTCTACGGAGACCTCGCCGCCTCTCGGGTCGAGGACCCAGTAGGCATCCAGGCAAAAGTCGCCGTATACAGCGATATTGACGTTCTCTATTTTCTTTAAGGTTTCTTTTACCTGCTGAGATTTCATGGTTAATCTCGACCAGCTTGTTCTGCAAGTTTGTCCAGTCGCCCAATGCACTGGATCATTGCCCGGATAGAGTGATAATTTACCTTCCAGGAGTGGCTCATGTGTGTCCAGACGGGCTGGCCGTCTCTGGCCAAAAGAGGCAGCCACTCGCCGACGGCATGATTGATCATCTTATCAAATACGAAACGGTGAACATTCTCATAGACCGGCCAGTATTTTTCAGGGCCGAAGCGAAGTGAGGCCTCCAGCATTCCGATCATGACCTCAGCCTGCTGCCAGAATTCCTTCTGCATATCGGAAACACCGCCTGCATGTGGCCCTTCCGTGTACACGCCGCCATACTCGTAGTCAATGCCGTTTTTGATGGCATGATCGAGCTGCTTGAGGATCATATCGCGATGCCGATCGACAGGCTCGCCCATGATATCGAGAGCGTACATCAGCAGCCATGTGAATTCCACATTATGGCCGGCGGAGGTGTTATCTTCGGCGTCAGCCTTTTGCCCATCTTCGCCGAATCGGTCCCATCCCCAGACGATGTCGAATTTGATCTGCGGGGCGACGCTCCAGTCTGCCCAGAACTGCGGTATGCCGGTAGCATATTCGGGGTGCATAACCCGTTTCGTG
Source organism: Planctomycetota bacterium (assembly GCA_030637065.1). Classification (GTDB taxonomy): domain Bacteria; phylum Planctomycetota; class Phycisphaerae; order Sedimentisphaerales; family Anaerohalosphaeraceae; genus DAOVVQ01. The sequence goes on along the minus strand of DAOVVQ010000317.1, from coordinate 1,845 downwards.
AGGAGGTCTATACTTTCTTTGAGTTTTCGAAGATGAACGCTTTTGCGGCTGCACTCGTAGAGCGTTGTCAGTGCCTCCATGAAATGCATGTGAAAGTCGAGGGTTTTTCTGTCGCCACCCGCAGAATCCGGGCCGCACAAGTCCCAGTTTCGCTCGAACATCTCCCAATATCCGCCATACATCGTGTCAGCGGCATATTTCTGTATCAGGTCAAATGTCTTCTCCGCATATTCAATCCCGCGTTTGTCACCGGTGACCAACGTATATGTGCTTAGTGAATACATAACAAAGCTAAGGCCATAGAGGATTTTTTTGTCTATTTCGGCGTTCCCTTTGCGATCTACCGTCCAGTAGAATCCGCCGAACTCTTCGTCCCACATCTTCTCGATGAGGAAATCGACGCCATGCCTGGCAAATTCCGCGCATTTTCCGCCGCCGAAACCGGCCTGGTGTGCTGCGGACATGGTATAGATTGTACGGGTTTGTGCTATCAGTGACTTCTGATCTTCGCCGGTATCATTGCCGTCTTTATCAAACTGGGTTATGAAACCACCGTTGACCTCATCCCTGCAGCGATCGAGCCAAAACGGGAGCAGCTCATTTGCAAGATGGTTTTCGATTTCTTTTTTGTATTCCAGGATCCGGTCTCTGTTCATTTCTTTTACCTCCGCAAGTTTACAAACGATTCATATTGATGGAACATTGACCTTCGGCAGCCATTTGGCGTGCTGTTCAATGATGTCCGCATACTCGGGATCAGAAGCGAGGTTGTGCCATTCGTGCGGATCCTTTGAATTATCGTACAGCTCTTGTGAGCCGTCAGCATATCGAATATACCGCCATCTCTCAGAGCATATCGCATGGTTGTTTTGCTCAAACGTTGTAATTGCCGGATATTTCCACTTCATTGCAGGGTTCTTTAGCAAGGGAACAATACTCCGCCCTTCGATATCTGTCTTAGGTTTAATGCCGCAGAAGTCTACAAGCGTTGGGTAAAGGTCGATAAGGCCGACAGGCTGGCTGCACTGCCTGTCACGCGTTAAACCCGGGGCAGAGATCATCAAAGGTGTGCATGTTGATCGCTGCCATAAAGAGCGTTTTGCCCAGCGCTGTTTCTCGCCAAGATGCCAGCCGTGATCCGAAAAGAGAACGATTATGGTGTTGTCGGCATGCTCATTATCTTCCAGGGCATCGAGAACACGGCCCACCTGATGATCCGCAAAGCTTACGCAAGCCAGGTAAGACTGGACAGCATGCTTCCATTGGTTATTCTCGATAAACCATTGATGCGACGGAGCTGCGTAATCGCCGGCCAGATTTTGTGCAAACTCTGAAATATCATCCCGATCGTTCAGCAGGACCTGCGGCAATTGAACCGTATTGAGCGGATACATATCGAACCATTTCTTTGTTGCATACATTGGGACATGAGGCCGGTAAAAACCGACTGCAAGGAAAAAGGGCTTTTCGTGGGGTTCGTTAAGTTTCTCTATCGCCCAGCTTGCACTTTGATAATCGTGTGTCTCCTCATCTGAGTCAAGGTATATTCCCCAATCCCAAAGCTTGCTTCCTGACGGGCCGGCCAACTTTTCCTTGGGTGTAGGACCCTGTCCAAGGCGAGGACCGTTGACCTCAAATGACTGCGGATCCGGGTGACCTCCGTGAAAGATCTTTCCCACTCCAAAGGTCTTGTAGCCGTTGCCAGAAAAATGCTGCGTCAAAGTAACTGCATTTTTAAGTCGCTCGCCTTGGCGAAAATGGGGCGAATTATTATACTGTCCGGTCGTTGAAGGCAGCAAACCGGTCATAAGACTCGCCCGTGAGGGACCGCAGATAGGTCCCTGG
>DAOVVQ010000025.1 GCA_030637065.1 Planctomycetota bacterium | reverse complement strand
CGCCAAAAGAGGCCCTGCTGAAGCGGCTCTGGCCGCAGAATTTCGATGAGTTAAAGACCACATCCTTCTCGAAACGCACCGACAGACTCTCGGGGTTTTCCCACGGCGGGGCAAAACAAACGTCACCTTCGAATGTGCATGAGTCAAATGTAAGCGACTGGGAAAATGTCAGCTTCTTTGCACCCCCGCTTGTCTCGAGCGACATCCCCGATGTGTCGAAGCCCTCGTCCTCTATGAACAGACGATTTACGTCGAGATCGCCGGAGATCGTACAGCCCAAAAGACGGACCTGCTCGCCCCTGGCCAGTTCCTGGAGAACGTCGCTTGCCGATATGCGCTGATTTTCACGTTGAAACGCCATCTATTCCCAAACCTGTCAGCCCTTTTCGTCCTTTTGCAACAATTCGATAATCTCTTCCTTCGTCGGCAGCGCATCCTGCGAGCCGAATTTTGTTCTTGCAAGGGCACCCGCCGCTCCGCCGAAACGCGCTGCATCCTGCACACTGTCGCCAGCCCCGCACGAGGCTGCAAGGGCGCCTGCGAAGGCGTCTCCGCACCCCGTTTGGTCGACAAGCTCGACGTTAAATCCGCTTATTTGTGTGGTACCATCGCGCTGGGTAATAAAACTGCCGCGAGGACCCATCTTGATCACGACGGAACCGACTCCGCGTGCAACCAGTTCGGAGCCGATGAACTTTACCTGGTGGCTGTTGCCGGCTGCGATCTCGGCTTCGAGAGGCGAATCGCGAAAATCCGGGATAAGAACATCGGCAGAGCAGTAGTCATTCGGCAGGTCCACGCCGCCGGCGGACCAGGAAAGCTTCGTCTCGAGCACCACCTTCGTCGAATAGGGGCCGCACATCCGGATCACCGTCGAAACCGTATCCTCCGGGAGGTCGCCGTGTATCAGGCAGACATCCGCAGAGCCGATGAGCTGCTCGACCGAGGCACAGCCGACCTCATCGCTGGTAAGGGCCCGGTTGGCGCCCGTGGAAATGCAACTGCCGTTTTCGCCCTCGGAATTGACCATAGTGACGATAATGCCCGTACTCATGGCCTGGGCTGTGCAGACATAATCGGTATTGACCCGGTGGGCGACGAGATTGTCTTTGATCATCGAGCCGAACGCGTCATCGCCGACTTTGCCGACGAAATAGACCTCACACCCGCAAAATGCCGCTGAGATCGCCCGATTGACACCCTCACCGGTCGGAATGCATGAAAAACCAGCCCCCTCGACAGTCTCACCCGGACCGGGAAAGCCCGCGCAACGGACCGCCATATCAACATAAGCAGGCCCAACAACAACAACTTTCGGAATCCTTCCAGCCATATCCGGCTCCCACTAACTAATCACAAACGCAGTATAACGCCAACAAACAACCACGCAACCCTATTTTTGACCCAAAAAACACCCTCCACCCCGATATATAGTTAGATTAGTTTGCTCGGCAATTTTCCGTGTTGACTTTATCTCTATACTTTGTTGACTTTCGGATATTATGCCGCATCCCAAACGAATAACCCTTGGCCGTTATGTCGATCATGTGCCCAATCGAGCCAAAGGCAGCCGCATCCTTGCCATGGAAGGCAGGAGTTTAAGGCCGATCTTTCAGGGATCGCCCTTGCATCGCAACGCTCCGCTTTTCTTCGAGCATTCGGGCAGCAGAGCAGTCCGGCAAGGCCAATGGAAACTCGTTGCCCAAAAGGGCGGCAAATGGGAACTCTACGATATGCAGAAAGATCGGACGGAACTCAATAACCTGTCAAAAGAATTTCCGGAGAGGGTCAAAGAGATGTCATCACTATACGATGCATGGTCCAAGCGGTGTTTCGTAAACAAGGCAAAGAAATAATAAACCTCGAATCAAGAGGAAGACCAAAAAAACACCGATACCTTTAATTTACCCGCTTATAAATTTCTTACTTATCCATCCAAATAACGTTATCTTTATGAAATTATGTTCCACAGAGTCAACTTCAGCTTGCTTGAAATCCAGAAAGTCCTCCCTGTCATTATCACTGAAACCAGTATCATCGAATGTTGCAATAAGAATAGTTTTGTCTTGTCCGTACGGTAGATTTTGCTCCATAGACTTCTTGCACTTGGCATTAGCTCTTTCTTTAACAAGCTTTTTAGTATCACAAATCAACTCTGTATGACTTACAAGTTCATTGCTTGTAATTATGTCACTTACAGATCGGTTTCGCTTTGTCTTATTCCCTTGAACTCCATGAATATCGTACCTCCAAGGTGAACACCCCTTCTCTATGAGAAGTTCTTTTTGAAGTCCCCATTTCCTGCCATCTATGGCATCGGTAATTTCTACAAAAATCTCCTTGTTGTTATCAACAATAACTCCGTCATATTGCTCTGAGCCACAACAAGGTTTAAACGTGACTTCTGGCTTATTGCCATAGTAAGTATTTGCGTAATATGCAAAAGGCGTCAGTTCATATTGAAATTTGTAGGGTAATCCCTTGCCATGTTCTCTGTATCTCATTTCCCTGCGTATTTTTGCGTCCGAATGCTCCGGATTCCATGCGACTAACTCTTTGTTCTTTTTCTCACAAAACTCAAAAAGCTCTTCAGCAGACCGTTCTTTCGTATATTCAATTTCTGTAAGAATGTGGTTGATATCCATAGAAACTCTAAAAGTGTCCGGTAATTTTCATTGCCATGGCTCGTCGCCTTTGCCCTTTTGCCTTTAACGTTTGCGTTCTGCGCAGTGTCGGTGGTGTTCGGATGTTTGTCCGAGCTATCTACTGGCGCTGTTTTCCGGCTGCTCAGGTTTTAATGTTTGAAGTGTCGTTTTCCGGCGAATACCATTGCTATTCCTGCTTTGTCTGCGGCTGCGATGGTTTCGTTGTCTTTTTTGGAGCCTCCGGGCTGGATTATGCATGCTATGCCCGCGTTGGCTGCGTTGACTACGTTGTCCGGGAACGGGAAGAAGGCGTCGGAGCCCATTGCCGAGCCCTTGGCCTTTTCGCCTGCCAACTTCATCGCGATCAGGCCCGACTCGACACGGTTCATCTGGCCGGCGCCTACGCCGACGAGCCGCTTGCCGTTGACCAGGGTGATCGTATTGCTCTTGACGTGCTTGGCGGTTATCCACGCGACTTTCAGGTCCTCGAGCTGCTCGGGGGTCGGCTTTACCTTCGTCGGATAGGTAAGTACATCCGGCTCCCACGCCACGAGGTCGCGATGCTGGAACAAGAGACCGCCGACAATACAGCGGATATCGAACTCGGACCTGTCGATCTTCGCGCGATCCATCGGGCCGGTCGCCTGGAGCCTGACGCGCTCGCCCCAGCCCTTCAGCGTCCGTATCACCTCGATGGCATCTGCGTCGAACTCAGGGGCGATGATCACCTCAGCGAAGAACCCGGCAGCGCCAAGGGCCTTGCCGAACCGCGAGTAGGACTCCATGATCGTCGTCGCCAGCTTCTTGTCGACCTTTCTGTTGATCGCGATAATACTGCCAAATGCGCTGACAACATCGCCGGTATACGCCTTTTCGTATGCCACGCAGATATCGTCATCGACGGCACATCCGCACGGATTAAGGTGCTTTACTACTACCGCGGCTGGCTCGTCGAACTCTTTGACCAGCTCGAAGGCCGCGTTTACGTCCATCAGGTTATTAAAGCTGATCGCCGAGCCGCCGGCTAATATATCGCTGGAACCGACGCTGACCTCGCCGCTTGCCGCCAGCTTGTAAAACGCACCCGTCTGGTGCGGATTCTCGCCGTAACGCAGCTCCCGGTCCTTGGTCAGGGCTATCGAGATCCGCTCGGGATAGTCGACCTCGGCCTGGCCGTTGAGGTATTTGGAGATCGCCGCATCGTACGAAGCCGTCAGGCCAAAGGCCACCCGCGCAAAATCGCGACGCAGGTCGGCATTGACCGTACCGTTGTTCGACTGCATCTCCTCTACAACACAGTCGTACTGGGACGGATTCGTCAGGACCGTTACATACTTATGGTTCTTCGACGCCGACCGCACCATGCTGGGCCCGCCGATATCGATATTTTCGATCGCCTCGGCAAACGTACAGTCGGCCTTGGCCACCGTCTGCTCGAAGGGATACAGGTTGACGCACACCAGGTCGATCGGCGTGATATCGTGCTCCTTTAAGGACGCGGCATGGCCGGCATCTTCACGAAGCGCAAGGAGGCCGCCGTGGATCTTCGGGTGAAGCGTTTTGACACGCCCGTTCATCATCTCAGGAAAGCCCGTCACCGACTCGATGCTCACGACATCAATGCCGCCAGCGGCCAGCGCCTTGGCCGTCCCCCCGGTACTGATAATTTTGACGCCCATTTCGCTTAGGCGTTTTGCGAAATCCACTACTCCCGATTTGTCCGATACGCTGATCAGCGCTGTCTTAATTTTGACATCCATTTCCGACTTGTCTCCCAATGCCTTAAAGTTATATTTCTATTCTCTACTCCGGGCCTTTTGCCCCAAACGAAGATTCATTACTCGCCCCGCATCGTCAGAAAGATACATATTCTCATCGGCGGTATTAACCGCATGATGCGTCACCGCAGCAAGGTTCACCGAGAACAGCTCCTTGCCGCTTATATTGTCCATCACCATCAGCTTTCCCGGTCGGGCGAACACGTTGGCCAGCCCGCCGTCCTCCGACAACAGGCTGTGGGCACCTTTCTCATGCCAGATCTGTTCGCCGCTGTCCTTGTCGATGGCATAAAGACCCTCCGGACCGGCATACTGATAAACCACCATCTTGCCGACGATCGCACTTTCAGTCAGCGAAGCACCCGTCTGGAAATCCTCCTGCCAGCCGCTCCTGCCCGTCCGCATATCGAGCTTATAAAGCTTCGTATTTTCGGCACTGACATACAGCCATCGGCGATCGCGAACAAGCGGAGCACTTATCGCACCGCCGGCATCGAACTGCCCCCGCTTGACCGGGCCCTGCGACGAAATAATCACAACACTGCCCGAATCCGTCGCAAATGCCACTAATTTCTCGTCGGCAACCACCGACGTGATCAACGAATTGTCATCCGCTGTCGCCTGGAAACGCTGCCAGTACTCGCCAACAACAATAGCATGCAGTTTTCGCTGGGCCCCGGCTATGAAAATATGCTCCGAATTGCGAACCGCCGCGCATGCCGCGCTTCGGCCCATCACGCCGATCTGACGCGAGTCGGTGATCGCTCCGACGGCTGGGTTAAGGATCGAAAGCCGGTTGCCGATGACAAACAAGAGTTTGTCGTCATAATGCTGAGGGGGATAAATCGGCAAACCCTTCGCCGCCAACTGCAGGCCGAACCGAACCGAACCCTTGACCCGATCGATACAGAAGATGTAATTGCTGTCCGTCAGGACATAAACAAACCCCCCAAACACATACATCCGGTCAACCTTCTCGCTGCTCTTGATCGGAAGGTTTATCTGCCAGCCCATCTCAAGACCGGCATGTCGCAGCAGGCCGGGCTCAACTAAAAATACGCCATCGCCAGTGCCGCCAGCGGCGCCAAAAGCCACCGGGCAAAAGGTGCCGCCAAAAAGAACAAATAATACCGCAGACAACAGCAGCCCACGCTGCAACCGACTCTGCATCATAAATCTAAGCAAATTCATCATTCTACCTCTGTCGCCCTCTTCATCATTATATAAGCAAACTCTATCGCCCCTTATGGCCCTCTTTAGTCCCCACTAATCGGCCCCTTTCAGGGCAGCGTAACATAATCGGACAGGTCGACGCCATGCTCACGCTCAAACGCCTGCATCTCGCCTATCCGCTCGACATCGTCCTTGATACGGTTTACCAGCTTGAATATGTACGGATTTCCCGCAAGCCGATTGTTCAGGTCATCCAACATCGGCTCCCAACCGCCGTCATAGAGCTGGGCCTTGAGCACAACGAGCATCCGATGCTCATCATCAAGACCTGCAACATACTCTTTTACCACGGTATCAATTGGCAAATCCCTTCGCTTGCCTTTTTCCGACACCTTAACCATCGGAAACCTCTCTTCAATGGGATGATAACCCTATCAGAAGACAATTGCAAACAATTTCGCTTTTTTTAGCCGCTGACCCGTTAACATACCGCCCCAGGCTGTTACAAACCGCCCCCAAGCTGCCCCTAAGCCGTCTACATACCCGCCAATCGCCCTAATTTCACCACCAGCCGGGCCTTCTCCGGGTCCATTTTCTCGATCTGCCGAACATACGCGCCGCCGACCAGCACGGATTTGGCCCGCGAGACTATGGTCTCGGCCTCATCTTGCTCCATCGAGTCGAAAGTGAGCACATCATTGGCCAAAATAGTCAAATAGTTCTCACTTATCCTCGCAAAACCGCCATTAACCAGAAAATAAGCGTCCATCCGGTCGGCGATCTCCTTGACCTCGACGATTCCCCACCCCAATTTACAGAGCATAGGGGCATGGTTCCGCAAAAGCCCGATCATACCGTCATGACCGGGCAAAACCACCGACCCAGCCCGGCAATCGAGCAACTTACCCTCAGGAGTAAGCAAAACACAACGAAATTTACCCGTAGACAATCCAACCATTAACAACCACCCTGTTAGTTACTTGCCGCCCGCCTGGCCCATTGCACCTATGTACATGAACGCCTGTTCCGGTTGGCGGTCCCATTTGCCTTCGCATATTTCGGCGCAGCTTCTTACCGTGTCAGCTACGCTTACATAGATGCCTTCGAGGCCTGTAAACTGCTTTGTGACCGTAAACGGCTGGGAGAAGAACCGCTCGAGGCGGCGCGCTCTGGCTACTGCCGTCTGGTCGGCATTGCTGAGTTCATCGACCCCCAATATCGCCACGATATCCTGAAGGTTGTTATACCGCTGGAGGTATTCGAGGACCTGCTGGGCGACATCGTAATGCTCGTCGCCGACTACATTTCGGTCGAGTATCCGCGACGTGCTCTCTAAGGGATCGACCGCCGGGTAGATGCCCTTCGAGGCGATCTTTCGCGAGAGCACCACCGAAGAATCCAGATGGCTGAACGTCGTCGCCGGGGCAGGGTCCGTCAGGTCGTCAGCGGGGACATAAATCGCCTGAACCGAGGTGATCGCACCGGCTGCCGTCGAGGCGATCCGCTCCTGCAACTGCCCCATTTCCGTCGCTAATGTCGGCTGATAGCCCACCGCCGACGGTATCCGTCCCAGAAGCGCCGAGACCTCGGCGCCGGCCTGGCTGAAACGAAAAATATTATCGATAAACAGCAGCGTCTCAGCACCGCTGGTCTTGCACAGGTGCTCAGCCATCGTAAGGCCCGCCAGCGCAACGCGAAGCCTTGCGCCCGGCGGCTCGTTCATCTGCCCGAACACAAGGCACGTATTATCGAGCACGCTCATCCCGGTATCGCCGATCATGGTCTTTTTCATCTCGAGCCAAAGGTCGTTACCCTCCCGCGTTCGCTCGCCGACCCCGGTAAAAACCGAATAGCCGCCGTGCTCGGTCGCGATCCGCGCGATAAGCTCCTGGATCATCACCGTCTTTCCGACGCCGGCCCCGCCAAAGAGCCCGGTCTTGCCGCCCTTAACGAACGGGCACAAAAGGTCGACGACCTTGATCCCCGTCTCGAACATCTCGGACTTGGCTGAAAGCTCGACAAACTTAGGCGAGGGCTGATGGATCGACCGCCGCTGGCAGTCCGTAACAGGCTCTAAACCGTCGACCGGCTCGCCGACGACATTAAACACCCGCCCCAACGTCTCCTTGCCGACCGGAACCTCGATAGGCCCGCCGGTATCGACAACCTCCATACCCCGGCGAAGTCCCTGCGTGCTGCCAAGGGCGATCGCCCGGACGCGCCTTGCGCCAAGGTGCTGCTGGACCTCGCCAAAGAGCACAAACTCGCGATCCTCAAGACGCCCTTCGATCCTGAGCGCATTATAGATCGCAGGCAGATCCTCGCCCGCAAACTCGGCATCAAAAACACTGCCGACTACCTGTATTATCCTGCCGCTATCCAATGCTGCCTCCGATTATATCAAGCATTTCACTGGTAATCTGTCTTTGCCGCTGTCGATTATATTCCCTTGTAAGATCGCCGATCATCTCGTCGGCGTTATCGGTCGCGTTTCGCATCGCCACAACCCTGGCCAGATGTTCGCTGAGTGCTGCTTCGACAAAACAGCCCGACACCGCAGTATGGATCATCATCCTTGCCAGCTCGTCAAAGATCTCCTCCGCCGACGGCGACAGAAGAAAATCCTCGAACACAAGCTCCCACGGCCAGATAACCGTTGCCCGCGTGGTCAGATCGTCGATAAGGTCCGAAACCGGCAGAAGCGCCAGCGTCTGGGCCTTCTGGCTGGCTGGGGAATGAAACCGGGTATAAACCATGCCAAGGCGACCGATCTCGCCGGAGAGATACTGCTTGACGAAATCCTCCGAGATCGCCCCGGCCTGCTCGACGCTGGGAACCTCGTCAAAATCCTCATACACACCGGCTAATTCGATGCCGCGATTTTTGAGAAAGTTGACCACCTTCCTGCCCTGGGCATATATCTTAAGCCGCCTGCCGAACCGTTTGGCCATATTTACATGAACTTTTATCAGGGCGAATATATTGCTGTTATAGGCCCCGCAAAGGCCGCGGTTGCTGCCGGTTACGATAACCGCGTTGCAGTTAGAGTCGTTGCCCGCCATCAGGGGGTGGTCGATCGTTTTTTCCGCTGTGACCACCAGGTATGCCAGCTGGGCGAGCGAATCGTAAAAGCTCACACCGCCGGCCCACCGTTTATAATACTGGCGGTACCGCACCGAACTTACCGTCTCCATCGTGTGCGTTACCTTGCATATACTCTCAGCCGTTTGACGCCGAGCCAATATTTGACGCGCACCTGCCATCTCTAACCACCGTACGAAAAGCTGTAGATCGTTTTATAAGTCCCAATCGCCTCGATCAGATCCTTCTCGAGTTCGTCGCTTAGCTTGCCCGTCTCGTTGATCGTGTCGATGTATTCGCTCGCTTCCAGCTTGAGCCACAGCAGCATCTCATCGACGAAATGCCCGACCCTGGCGACCTCGATATCATCGATCTGCCCGGACGAGCCAGCCAGAATACTCACTACCTGCTCGCCGACACTCAAGGGGGCGAACTGCCTTTGCCTTAAGATCTCGACCATCCTGCAGCCTAAGTCAAGCTGGGCCTGTGCCGCATCGTCAAGCTCGGTCCCCAAACGGGCAAAATCCTGCATCTCGCGAAACGCCGCCAGATCGAGCCGGAGTTTGGGCGCGACTTTGGCCATCGCCGCCGGCTGGGCATGACCGCCGACCCGGCTTACACTGATACCGACATCGACGGCGGGGCGAACACCGCTAAGGAAAAGGTCCCGCTGAAGGTATATCTGGCCGTCAGTGATCGATATCACATTCGTCGGTATATACGCCGAGACCTGACCTTCCAGGGTCTCGACTATCGGCAGGGCCGTAAGCGAGCCGCCGCCCATCGCCTTTGACAGCTTCGTGCTCCGCTCCAGCAGGCGGCTGTGAAGATAGAACACATCGCCCGGATAGGCCTCCCGGCCAGGCGGACGACGCAGCAGCAGGCTAATCTCGCGATACGCGATCGCATGTTTGCTCAGGTCGTCATAAACACAAAGCGTATCCTTGCCGTGCTCGTACATGAAAAACTCGGCCACCGCGGTACCGGCATAGGGCGCGACATACTGCATCGCCGCGCTCGAACCGGCACAGGCCGAGACTATCACCGTATAATCCATCGCCCCGTGCTCGCGAAGGATCGAGGCGACCTCGGCGACCGTCGATTCCTTCTGGCCGACAGCGACGTAAACACAGATCACATCCCGGCCCTTCTGATTGATTATCGTATCGAGCCCGATCGCCGTCTTGCCCGTCTTGCGGTCACCGATGATCAGCTCCCGCTGACCCTTGCCGACCGGGATCATCGAATCTACACATTTCAGTCCCGTCACCAGCGGCTCATTGACCGGCTCGCGATGAGCGATACCCGGCGCGGCAAACTCGACCAATCGGCTGCCGTCGGGCTCGAAACCGCCGGCCCCGTCTATCGGCTCGCACAGACCGTCGACTACCCGCCCCAACAGACCAAAGCCCACCGGAACCGTCAGGACCTTGCCCGTCGCGGTGACCTCAGAGCCCTCATGGACCTTTCGCCAGTCGCCGTATATCACAACACCGACCGATTCTTCCTCAAGGTTGAAGACCTCGCCGGCGACATCGCCCTCGAATATCACCATCTCGCCGACCATGACGCTGTCGAGCCCGTAGAGCCGGGCAATACCATCGCCAACTTCCAGAACCTTACCGACACGAGCGACATCGATCGCACCCTTGTAATGGTCGATCTCCCGCTTGATCAGATTACTTATCTCGTTAACATCAAAATTCATCTATCGCTGCCTGACTGAATCTTATTTCCCGTCCCGTCACTTCGCCGCTTCATCGGCACCTTCCGCCCGGCTGTCTCTGTCGGCCTGCGTCTTGTCCATAATACTCTTAACCGCCCGCTCCAGGATCCGCTTAACCGAGTGGTCAATGACCCGGTCGTCCTTCTTTATAATGATTCCGCCTATGATCTCCGGGTCGACCTTTACCGAGAGCTTTACCTCGCCTGCGATCGCATCGCCAAGTTCGGCCTTTAGCCCGGCCATCGCCTCGCCATCGACCTCCTTTGCCACCGTTACTTCCACGAGTTGCCGCTTGCGGTAAGTATCGACCAGCGTTTCGTACCTGTCGCAGATGCCCGACAAAAAGCCAACCCTGCCCCTCCGCACAAGCACGCAGAAAAAGTTCAGCGTCAGTTCGCTCACCCGCCCGGAAAAGACCCGCCGAACGATCTCGACCTTTTCGTCGCCCTCGACCGACTGCGAATTCAATAGCCGGGCAAACTCGCCTTCCGCCTTCAATACCGCGGCGACACGCGAAAGGTCCTCGACTATCGGGTCAAGCAGCTCCATCTGCCGGGCCAGCTCGAAGAGCACCTCGCTGTATACCTGCCAAACAACATTTCGCGTCGACTCGCTCACGACAGCCAACAAGCTCCCTTTACGCTATTATTGCCGATTATCCGTCAATCACTCTTATTCGTTCTGTCCAGCTTTAGCCGCTCGACCGCCTCGGCGATCAGGCGCCGGTTATCCTCGTCATTCATCGATTTGCCTAATATCTCCTCGCCGAGCCTGACGATCAGTTCCCCAGCCCCATCGAGCAGTTCCAACTCGGCCTGGCTCCTGGCCCGGGCGATATCGATATCGGCCTTGACCTTCATCGCCTCGACCTGCTCTCTGGTCTTAGTCGTAAGCTCCCGCTCATGCTGCTCGCCGCGACGGACATACGATGCCAACATCCGCTCGCCCTCCTTGTCCACCTTGGCAAGTTTGGCCTGATAGTCAGCAAGGACTTTCTGCGACTCTTTATTGGTCGCCTCAGCCTCATCGATCTCACTTTGGATATGGTCCTCTCGCGACTGAAGGCCCGCGAGCATCGGTTTCCACGCGACCTTCCAAAGCAAAAACAGAAGGCCCACAAACACCAGCATCGTCCATACCGCATCGGCCAAACCGCCGCTAAAGAGACTCACATCGCCGCTGGGCTCCTGGGAGCCATACGCCGCCGCGCACAGACCGCACAGGATCGATAACACTAATAACAACCTGGTCCGCATAGTTCTGAGCCCTCTATGGTGTCATTCGGAAGATCGCCACGAAACAAACGATTAGCCCAAAAAACGCCAGACCCTCGATCAGCGAGGCGGCAATGACCATGCTGGTAAATATCCTGCCGCCGGCCTCGGGCTGACGCGATATCGCCTCGGTTGCACCGACGGCTATCTTGCCGATACCGAAAGCGGCGCCCGCAACTATCACGCCAGCGCCTAACAGGGCCCCCAACATCCCAAATACAGCACCGCTCATCACCGGCGACCCTTCTTCCGTATCCGGCGGGGCTGTTTCGGCGCCGTACGCCGCACCTGAAACAAACAAAACTGCAACACCAACCAGCACAAGCAACGAAACGTTAATTCTTGATCTCGCCATCTGACATGTACCTCCAAACTCAAATCCTCGTCATGACCATTTATTATCCGAAAAACAAACCGTATGCAGGCCCGCCTAATGCTCGGGCTTGACCGCAAAACCTATAAATATCGTCGTCAGGAACGTAAAAATATACGCCTGCAAAAACGCGACCAGAAGCTCCAATATACTCATCAAGACCATACCAAAAACTGTCGCAATGCCTACAAAATAATTCTGGAACAGGTAAATAAGACCCAGCAGCGTTGCCAGAACCACGTGACCGGCCAGCATATTGGCAAAAAGTCGAACCGAAAGAGCAAAAGGCTTGACCAGAGCGCCGACGATTTCGAGAAAATACATAAACGGAACCATCGGCCACGGAACGGTCGGAACAAAATTGCGGACGTACCCCCCAAAACCCTGCTCCCTCATCCCGGAGACATGAATCATCACGAACGCCGAAAGGCCCAGACTGCCCGCCACCCATATATTCGCCGTCGCCGTCCCGCCCAACGGACCCAATGGGATCATGCCCAGCAGGTTCAGCGTCAGGACAAAGAAAAACAGCGTCCACAAAAAACCGATATGCTTGTCTGTCCGATCACCTAAAAACGGTCTGGCGATCTCTTCACGAATGAAAACGCAGATCGCCTCGATCAGGTTGCCAAGGCCCTTGCGAACCATGCCCTTATCGCGAAGAGCCAAAGGAAGGACCACAACCAGAAACACCCCCGCAACAGCGACCATCAACATGTGGTTGCTGACGCTGATACCCCACACCCTGAAAATCTCATGCGCAACAACATGTTCCAGCGGGTTCATGCCGCCGTCGCCGCCCCCGCTGGCAAGGGCCGCGGGAGACAACTGGAACATTAACGTCGGACCGTTTAAATACACGCAATCGCCTTATCGCAAAAACCAATCCATGGTCACACTACAGCTATCGCTACTTCGACTCCTTATAGAACAGGTAAAGCATCCCAATGAAGCCTATAAAGAAACCCGTCATCAGCATATACGGTATCTCGAAACCAAAATACCTGTCCAGCCGATAGCCGATATAACAAAACAGCGCTATCACCCCGCAAAACTCGATACCGGCGCTCATCCAGCGAAGCCCGCCGGCGCCCTCGCCCAAAAAATCCTTTTTGCGGCCATGTTTCTTCATACCGGTCTCGAAAACCAACTAAAAATACTGCCGCTGCCCGCTGCCGCTACTGTCCGTAGCCCGCTGGGCGAATGCAAACATCCCTTTTTAAGGGCCAAAGCCAACCCTTAGCTCATCAAATCGACCTGATGGCGATTCAACTGGCTGCCTGGGTCAAGATCAAATCCTTAACCCTCTCACTCGGAAGGTTAAGGGCCCCGTAGGCGCTCGCCGCAGCCGTTCGCAACTGAACATCGGTCTCATCCGAACTGATCAGCGAATATATCGCGTCAACCTGCTCTTCCGTCAGCAGCTTCGCATTCATCTTCGCCGAAACCGCCAACGAAGCAAAAGCCTGCTTGCGAACCTCAATATCGTTAGCTTCTCTGATCGCCATATCCGCTATCGCCCGCTGGGCGTCCGGGCTGACAAGACGAGCCAGGACATTACCAGCTAAAATCTGCATTTCAGTACGATCGGAATGCGTCGCATTGATTACAGCTTCCAATGACTCGCTCAGATCGACGGTATTGTTGCGACCGATCGCCAGTTTAAGAAGGACCTCGATCGCACGGATCGAGTAAATATCCGAAAGTTCCGCCCCCAATTCGTCGGCACCGGCGCCTGAAACCGCCGCTGACAGGTTCTCAATGATCAACTCGCTGCCGACAAACTCCGACGCCGGACCGGCCTGACCGATCGCGATCGCCGCACTGTAGCGAACCTTGCGGTCGTCGAAGCTCAGCGCCTCGACCAGCGGCTGATCGGTGCCGATACGATACAACAATGACTTTTCGCCCGCATTGGCTGCAAGCGCCTCGACAACCCCCAAAGCGACATAACCGTTGCCCTCATTGAGGGCCCGCTCAAGCGCCTGGTGCAGATATTCCGGACCGGCTGTCGTTGCATAAGTCATCGCATCGGCATGACCGTCGCCAAAATACTGCGGCTGGGCGATACCCGTGGCCTCCGCCTTGTAAAACGCCGCGATCCAAAGTGCTATCGCCTTGCCGAGGTCCTTATCCGCCTTCAAGGCCCACTCACTTAGCCGCATCGCCATCAGCTCGTTGAAATACTCCTGCGCAACTTCCTCACGGACCAGCTCGCCCTCATCGGCATTCCAGAACCAAATATTGGCAAAATCATACTCAGCGTTCGGAGCGACCGATTCGGCGTGATAGTAATAAGACTCGCCAAGACTGAACAAATGCTCCGCCGCAGGCAGTTTAGCCGCTGCGGGATCGATCTTGCCGATCGCCTGCTCCGCCAGGCCCCGCATCTGCTCGCTCTCATCGTTTTCGACCACGAACTTAAGATACCCGATCGATTGAGGATAGCCGATCTCGCCTAACGCACGGATCACCTCGGCCTTAACCGCGATGTTATCCGTCTGAAGCGCCGCGACCAGGGGCCGAACCGCTGTCCTGCCGATCTTCGGAAGTGCGCCGGTAATATTGCTGAACTCATCGGACCTGTCCGAATCGGCCAGGGCTGAGAGCATAAAAGGAATCGCATATTCGCCGGCATTCTTGAGCCGCTGCTCTGCGGCGATGCGCCCCCGGATCGTCGTACTGAGACGACGTATCTCCTGCGTAATTATCTTCGGGTCCGTTCGACGCATCAAACGACCCTCTTCGATAATATCAAGTATCAGACCGCTTACTTCCCGAAGCTCGGCGCTGCTGTCATTGAGCCGAAGCAGGATCCGGTAACCGTTCGGATTATCCTCACTTAGCTCAAGGAGTTCGAGCGGGTCGGCATTGCCGTCGATGATCTTCTGGCCGTAACCGCTGGCAAGGTCAAGACGACCTATCGCCGTGTAATGCAGAAAATCGTTCCAGTCCGACTCGAGACCTTCGCAAAAACCCTGGGGAGCGGCCAGAAGCACCCCAGCCAAAAAGATTGTTACCCTGACATATCTCTTTTCAAACATCAAATCTCTCCACATATCATCATGCTCTCAGAAACCCCGCCACCCTTTCTCTTAATCTGGCCTCTCAATTCCTTGATAAGCTCTAATTCGATTCCAACGCATTATAGTTTATGCACTTACATTGTCAATCAAAAACCCACAGGCGAGAACAAAAGGGACGCCCTGTATGACGATTTGGATTCCAATTGCCACGACTTTCGCTATCGACTTTGTCGCCACTCTCACCATCAGCCCCCATTTTCTCGATGATCCCGCGCTCTGTCCGGCGTCTTGGTACAGTAATCGCCTAAATGGTCACTAAAAACTTGGCTTTTGGGCCAACTGCGGTACAATATTTGGGCTGAGACGGTAAAATGGCGCAAAAATCCGACTTTTCGGGACATGAAACCTAATTTAACAGGAGAAAATCGATGAAGACTAAGACCTTTATACTGACCATTACGATTTGCTCGATGATGATGCTAACCTTTGGATGTGCGGCTACGAGCCAGGGGCCGCCGCCCGAGGTTTTTAAGCCTACCCACGATTCGCTGATCCAGTATGGCGTGCCCGAGTGGTACGAGGACGCAAAATTCGGTATCTATATGCACTGGGGGCCGTTTTCGGTCCCGGCGTTTCAGACCGAATGGTATCCGACGCGGATGTATCAGGAAGGCAATGAGATCAACCTGCACCATATAGAAAACTGGGGCTCTCTCGATAAATTCGGCTATAAGGACTTTATTCCGATGCTGACCGCGGAAAAGTGGGACCCGGACTATTTCGCCGCATTATTTAAGGAAGCCGGAGCCCAATACGTAGCGGCACCGGCTGTCCATCATGACGGTTTTGCGATGTGGGACTCGAAAGTGATCCCCTTTAACGCTGGCGTGATGGGTCCGAAACGCGACACCGTCGGCGAGTTGATCGCCGCCGCCCGCAAGATCGGTCTCAAGGCCGGTTTGGCTACCCATTACGGCAGGCACTGGAAATACTACACTTTCCGCCCCGAGTACGACACCTGGGACCGTAAATACGAAGGTCTCTACGGCAGGCGCCGGGCCGATGACGATGTACCGCTGCCCGAGGATGCCGAGCACTGGAAGGACGTGATGAGGGAGGTTATCGACAACTATCAGCCCGACTATATCTTCGTCGACGGCGGCGTTATCGACGCGAGCCTGAAGTTCGGTAAGCCGTACTTTACCGACGCGATGTACGAGATCGTCGCCTATTACTACAATCGCAGTCGCCAGTGGGAAAAGGACATCGTCATAACCTACAAACGCGAGGTGATGGACCCGCATGAGGCGGTCGAGGATTTCGAGCGGTCCGGCATCGACTATGTTCGCCAGACCAAGTGGCAAAGCGACGACAAGCTGACCAAGACCGGCTGGTGCTATGTCAAGGATACCGAGTTCTGGTCCGTCGATTATATCATCGGCAACCTGATGGACATCGTCAGTAAGAACGGCAACCTGCTGCTGAGTATCGGTCCCAAACCCGACGGCACCATCCGGCCCGAAGAGGTAGTCCGGCTAAAGGCGATAGGTAAGTGGCTAAGGACAAACGGCGAGGCGGTCTACGCGACCAAGCCCTGGCGAACCTTCGGCGAGGGTACATCGGTATCGATCGACTCTGCGCATAACCCGAAGGCCAAAAAGGCCGGCAAGACAACCATGGGACCGGATTCCGTGCGTTTTACGCGAAAGGATAACGTCCTCTACGCAACAATATTCAACTGGCCCGACTCCGGCAGGTTCACGATAAAGTCGATCACCAGCGACAACCCCGTAAGCGAGGCGGGAATAAAAGAGATAACGATGTTAGGCTCGAACGAAAAGATCGGCCACAGACTAACAGGCAAAGGCCTGATATTAAGACTGCCAAAACAAAAACAGGGCGAGCACGCATACGTATTCAAGATCCAGGCAAAAGGCGAGTTGGCGATGGAATAGCACAGACCGGAGACAGCCGGAGCTGCGGGCTTTTATAGTCTCACGGCTGGTGTGTCGAGGCCTGCTATTATTGTGTATACTCGCAGGGTTTCTGTGTTGTCTTCGTGTATTCCGCGGTGGATGGTTGCGTTACCGGTGATGTCGGCGAGTACGTCGAATGCGTAGTCGATATTCTGCTGGAGGCCTTTGACGCGGGCCATTATTTTTTTTCCGCCGACGACGATACAGCCGGCTGTTGTGGCGGTCGAGAGGTCATATCCGTCTGTCATGACGGTTCTTTCGAGGCTACTGCCGATCGCTTCGGATATCGCGAAGGGGTCCCGGAGGTTCTTAACGCCAACGGCGCTCATTACGAGGCATCCGCCGGCCTGCATTATCCCGGCGTAATCGGCGGCGTCGAAGCTGCTGTAGCGGCTCGATCGGTTGCTCAGCTTGTTGAAGACATCGAAGAAGCCGGCAAACGTATTGTTTATGTTCGGCCAATACGCCTTAACCGTCGCCGGCGAAAACATCCTGTCGAGCTTGCCTGCGTCCATGACGATAAGCGGCGATATCCGCCCTTCGGATGCCATCTTGAAGACTTCGGCGACCGCAGTTTTGCTGCGCCCGCTTAGGCGCTTTGGCAGCGTCATGACGATACCGACCCTCTTGTCGGGCGCCTTTAGCCGAATGAATCTGTTGTATCTTCCAGCCAGTTTGACGAGCCCTTCGACCCCGCTGGCGGCGATATCCTCCGCGGAAATGCAGATCATGATATGGTCGACAAAGGACCCGAGCTTTCGCCCGCACAGATGGAATATCCGGTGATGATGCCGCTGAAATATCTGCTGAGGCCTGGTGCCGCTTGCACCCGTTGGGCTGACCGGGTCTATCACGAATTTGCGGTCCTGCGGGATACCGGGCAGGCTGAGATCCTCTTCGCTGGCGCCAAGGGCCAGGACCTTCTTATAGCCAAGGTCATAAAACGACTTGACTATTCGCCCTCCGCCGGCGCCTAAGCCGATCCATGCGTATTGCCTCGAACCGACTGTTCGGCTCTGAGCCGAGGGCCGCTTTGCGACCGGAGGCTCAAAATCCTCCAATTCCAGAACCGGTACGATTATCGGCGCCATGCCTTTCCTCTTCGGGTTAACTTTGCCTGTAAATGAATTCGCCGGGCATGCCTTTGGCCTCATAGAAGCCCGCGGCACACCCGGCGAAGTTAAAACCATGCGTTCGTCAGATTCGCACAGGTTAGTTACTGAGCGACGACACCTGAATGGCTCCTAAGCTCTTCCAGGCGGGCCGTCGGGGCCTCGAGTCCACCGATGATCGTGTAGACCCGCAGGCTGTCTCTGTCGTCTTCGTATATACCGCGGTGGATAGTCGCATTGCCGGTAACCTCGGAGAGAACGTCAAAGGCGTAGTCGATGCTGCCCTGGAGGCCCTTGACATTGCCAAGGATCTTCCTGCCGCCGACGAAGATGCTTCCCGCCAGTTTGGCTGAGGACAGATCGAACCCGCTGGCGAGCAGTGTCTTATGCAGATTCTGCTTGACCGCCTCGGAGACCGCGAACTTATCGTTGTACTTGTCGACCTTGGTGAGACCCATGATCGAGCAGCCGCCGGCCTGCATGACGCTGTTGTGGTCGACCGGATCGTACGAGGTGTAGCGGCTGTTGAGGGCGCTGAGCCTGTTGAAGATATCGAACAGACTGGCAACCGTGCTGTTGATCGAGGGCCAGAAGGACCTGACCGTCATGCCGGGGTACATCTTGTGAACCTTGTCGTTGTCAACGATGATAAGTGGTGAAATTTCCCCCGCCGAAGCCAGTTCACTAAGTCTTGTCGCAACATTGTAAGCATTCTCGGCAACCATAGGTGAGCTTGCCTCGCCCAGAGTCGGGAGCGTCATTACCACTCCGACGTGCTTGTTGGGATTTTCCAGACCGATATAGCGTGCATATTTCTTGGCTATCTCGATGAGGCCTTCGGCGCTTCCGCTGCCCGTTCCGCCGCCCGCTCCAAAGGCAACCATGATATGGTCGACCTCGGTGCCGAATTTCTGCATCGCAAGGTGGAGGATTTCCTGCTGGTGCTGATGAACCGCGGCCTGGCCCCTTGAAGCGTCCTTACCGGCACCCTTTTCGCCGATGTCCATCAGGAACTTCTGATCCTGCGGAAGCGAAAGCAGTTCCAGGTCGTGATTCGTGGTGTTGACGGCCAATGCCTTGTGGTAGCCTAAGTCGTAGAAGCTCTTGACCAGCCTGCCGCCGCACTGTCCGGAACCGATCCATGCATACGTCGATGAGCCCTTGCTCTTGTCCTTGACGCCTGCAACCTCTTCGATGTTGGGCTCATACTGCTCCAACTCCAGAGTCGGGAGCAACCATGCATTGAAGTCAAACTCGCTCGAGCCTTTTACCGAACTGGCGGTGCTGGCGCTCTTCCTTGGGGTGCTCTTGGCCTTGGCCCTTGT
Organism: Planctomycetota bacterium; assembly: GCA_030637065.1. Taxonomy (GTDB): domain Bacteria; phylum Planctomycetota; class Phycisphaerae; order Sedimentisphaerales; family Anaerohalosphaeraceae; genus DAOVVQ01. The sequence goes on along the minus strand of DAOVVQ010000025.1, from coordinate 1,530 downwards.
GGTCGTGCTCTTTCTGGCCGTTGCGCGCTTCTTCGTCGAAGCTGTCGCGCGGGTTTTGGCTTTGGCCTTGGTCGTGGTGCGTTTCTTCGCAGCGGCTCTGGTGGTGGTTCTCTTCTTCGCAGCAGCCTTGGTGGTTGTCCTCTTCTTGGCGGCGGCCTTTGTGGCAGTACGCTTCTTTGCAGCAGCCTTGGTGGCAGCACGCTTCTTCGCGGCAGCCTTAGCGGCAGTACGTTTCTTCGCAGCGGCCTTGGTGGCAGCACGCTTCTTCGCAGCAGCCTTGGTCGTCGTCTTGGCTTTGGCCTTTGTCGTGGTGCGCTTCTTCGCGGCAGCCTTTGTGGTTGCCCTCTTCTTGGCCTTGGCCTTTGTGGTTGTGCGTTTCTTCGCAGCGGCCTTGGTAGTCGTCTTGGCTTTGGCCTTTGTCGTGGTGCGCTTCTTCGCGGCAGCCTTTGTGGTTGCCCTCTTCTTGGCGGCGGCCTTTGTGGTTGTGCGTTTCTTCGCAGCGGCCTTGGTAGTCGTCTTAGCCTTGGCCTTAGTGGTCGTCCGCTTCTTTGCGGAGGCCTTGGTGGTCGTCTTAGCCTTGGCCTTGGTCGTGGTGCGCTTCTTGGCTGTGGCCTTAGTCTTGCCCGCCTTGGCCTTTGTGGTCGTCCGCTTCTTTGCAGAGGCCTTGGTAGTCGCCCTGGCCTTGCTTCGAGTGGCGGTTTTGGTGGTTCTCTTTGCCATTTTTAATTCTCCTGTATCAAAATATTTTTTCTATTTCAGTCTGTTTTAGCACGCATTTACCGATGCGTGTACAGTGGTCTCTCCTGAAACCATTTCCAGTCTTATCGACCTCAGGACGGGGGGCGATAACCTCTTTTTTCCGTATTTTCGGTATTTTCCTCAAAATCCGCACTCGCCGCACCTCCTGTTCGGGTTCGGCTGGCCCGTGGGCAGCGGCGATACTGGCCTGTCAGCCGCACCAGGTCCGATAAAACAGGCTTTGGGCGAAGACGTTGCCAAAATGACCAGGCCAGCAGGCAATACTTGTCTTTCCCGCTGGGACGGTGTATTATCGCCCTTTGCCAGCGAGGCAATGGGCGGAAATCGAACAGTTTCAGCCCCGACTGATTAAAGACGGCCCCGGTGCCGCACGGATTTTTTATGGAGACAGGCAAACTATGGACAGAAGCGAATTGATCAAGCGGATCAAGGATACGGCCTATCTGGAAGGCGATTTCGTACTCCGCAGCGGAAACCGGAGCAAATACTATATCGACAAATACCTCTTTGAGACGACCCCCGATATCCTCCGGGCTCTGGGCGAAGAGTTCGGCAAACACGCCAGCGATGACGTAACACTGATAGCCGGAGCCGAATTAGGCGGCGTGGCCCTGGCAGCGGCGACGGCAATGGCGACGGATAAAAACTGGATCATCGTGCGCAACAGCAAAAAAGGCTACGGAACGAGTAAGATGGTCGAAGGGGTCCTGAGAGAAGGCGACGTTGTGCTGCTCGTCGAGGATATCGCCACCACCGGCGGACAGGTCCTCG
>DAOVVQ010000337.1 GCA_030637065.1 Planctomycetota bacterium | reverse complement strand
AGCGAGATCCTGCTGTATAAAAAGGCCCGGAAGAATGCTCCTCCGAATATAGATGAGGCGATGGAAGGTGCGGTCGAGAGTGCGGTTAACCGGTTTTTGACCAATTACAACGGCAACTGGGCCCAGGCTCAGGCGGCGATCGAGCAGATGGGTTTCGACTGGCAGAGCTTTCGCGATTACCAGAAGAAGCTGATAATCACGCAGTCTTACGTCTCCAAGGAACTCGAGGAAGACCTTGCGGTCGGGTACCGTGAGATGCTCGATTATTACAACACACACAGGGAGGACCGCTTTGAATGGGAGGGCGTGATCCAGTTCAGACTGATCGATATCGACGGCACCAAACTCGACACCGCCGATTATGGCGATGTCTCCGTCGGTGCGGCGGCGTTGCATCTGGCTGAGGAATTGCTCGACCGGATCGCCGATGGCGCCGATTTCGGGGAGCTTGCCGAGGAATACTCTCACGGGCACCGTGCGATGACCGGCGGATTGTGGACTCCTGTCAACGAGACTGCCAGCCTGGTAGAGCCCTATGCTACGGTCGTCGAACAGGCATGGGAGATGGCCGTCGGCGAGGTCCAAGGGCCTGTACAGGCGGGGGGACGCGTCTTCATCATTAAGATCGAAAACAAGAAGGTAGGCGGCGTCGAGCCGTTCGAGAACATTCAGGAGACGATCGAATCGGAAATACTGTTCATCCGGCGCAGGGCCAGATACGAGAAATTGATGGCCAACCTGTTAGATCAGATCGATATCGCGAATATGAATGTGTTCGTCGATTACTGCGTTAAGGAGGCGTACCATCGGTACATGATGACGCTGGCGCAGAGCGAATTGGGTACCGGGGCGGGGAATTAGAGCGATTTTACGAGAGGACAGATGAAGATAATAGCCCATGGTATAGACCTGGTGGATTTCGGGCGGATCGAGTCGATGATCGACCGTCACGGGAGGCGTTTTCTGGATCGGGTTTATACGGCCCGCGAGCAGTCCGATGCCGACGCGGTCAAGAACCGGACCGAGAAGCTGGCCGGTCGATTCGCAGCCAAAGAGGCGGTGCTGAAACTGTTGGGGACCGGCTGGCGAGGGGGGATCGCGTGGACGGATATCGAGGTGACCAACGATTCGATGGGCGCGCCGATAGTGGCGATCTGCGGAGAGGTTGAGAGGATCGCCGCAGAGCGTAAAATCGAGCAGATCACGCTGAGTATCACGCACACAGCGGATTTTGCGATAGCATCGGCGGTTGCATTGCAGATGTCGAAATGAAGGGGCGGCGATTCGATTGCATAGTAACCGGCGGCGGCCATGCGGGCGCTGAGGCGGCACACGCAGCGGCGAGGCTGGGGGCGAAGACACTGCTGATAACGATGAGCCGCGAGACGATTGCGGTGATGAGCTGCAATCCTGCGATAGGGGGGCTGGCCAAGGGGCAGATCGTACGCGAGATCGACGCACTCGGCGGGCTGATGGGCCGGGCGATCGACGCGACGGGGATACAGTTTAGGCTCCTGAACCGCTCGAAGGGCCCCGCCGTCCGCAGCCCGCGGGCCCAGGCGGATAAATACAAATACAAGGACTATATTCGCAGCCGGCTCGAAGCGACGGATAATCTGACTATTGTCGAGGCGGAGGTGACCGAAATACTGATCCGCAACGGCTCGGTTTGCGGCGTTAGTTGCAGTGATGGAACCATTTATGAAGCCCCAGCGGTGATCCTGACTACCGGGACGTTCCTCCGCGGCCTGATGCATCTGGGCACCGAACAGTGGCCCGGCGGACGGCTGGATGAGCCAGCAAGCAACGAACTCAGCGACAGCCTTAAGAGCCTTGGCTTGACCCTTGGCAGGCTAAAGACCGGTACGCCGGCGAGGCTCGATGCCGCGACGGTCGACTTTGACCGGCTGGAGGTTCAGGACGGCGACCGGGAGCCGGTGGCGTTTTCGTTCATGACAGAGAGCCTCGATTGCGAGCAGATCCCCTGCTGGATTACCTACACTAACGAGAAGATTCATGAGCTTTTGCGGAATAATCTCGACCGCTCTCCGCTTTACAGCGGCCAGATAGTCTCGGTTGGCCCGCGATATTGCCCGAGCATCGAGAGCAAGGTCGTGCGGTTTGCCGGCAGGGACCGCCACCAGGTGTTTCTCGAGCCGGAAGATGCGGCGGTTTCGACGATCTACTGTAACGGAATAAGCACTTCGGTGCCGCAGGACGTGCAGGAGCAGATGCTGAGGCTGCTCCCGGGTACGGAAAAGGCCCGGATCGTGCATTACGGCTATGCGATCGAGTATGATTACTGCCCGGCTCTCCAGCTTAAGGCGAATCTCGAGACTAAGAGGGTAGAGGGCCTGTTCTTAGCTGGGCAGATTAACGGGACCAGCGGTTACGAAGAGGCTGGGGCCCAGGGGCTGCTGGCTGGGGTCAATGCGGTTAAGAAACTCGATGGCGGCGAACCGCTTATCTTAGGCAGGGATCAGGCGTATATCGGGGTGCTGGTCGACGACCTGCTGACAAAGGAGATTAACGAACCTTATCGGATGTTTACGTCGCGTGCCGAGTATCGTCTGTCGCTAAGGTCCGATAACGCGGATCGAAGATTGACGCGAATTGGCAGATCGGTCGGGCTGGTGGGTGATGATCGGTGGTCGAGGTTTCAGCAAAAGGTCGCCGATATTGACCGGCTGACGGCATACCTTAAGCAAACGCGATCCGGGGCAGCGACGTTGTGGCATCGGCTAAAACAACCGACAAGCGGGTTTTCCGAGAAGATGGCGGATGATGCGGGGGTCGAATCGATGTCGCTTTCCAGCGAGGTGCTCGAGGCTGCGGCGGTCGATGCCAAGTATGAGGGGTATCTGGTGCGGCAGGGGCGGCAGGTCGAGAGTTTTCGCCATTTGGAGAATATCAAACTGCCGCTGGACCTGGATTACGAGCGGGTCAGCCACCTTCGACACGAGGCGAGGGAGAAACTCTCCGTTTTTCGCCCGGGTACGCTCGGCCAGGCTGGGCGGATCGGCGGGATCACACCAGCCGATATTACCGTGATCCGGATCCACCTGAAGAAACACAAGTTACAAGATAGCGAAAGGTGAAAAGATGGCTGGTGATACTGCCAGCAGAAAAACTGTGGGCAAAAAGCTGTAGTTTGGGGATTTTTCTTGCAAAGTCAACGACAGGATAGTATTTTATGCGGTTTCCACATCGCCGATGGCGGCAAGTGGATATTGCGGGCAGGTAGCTCAGCTGGTAGAGCAACGGACTGAAAATCCGTGTGTCGGCGGTTCAAATCCGCCCCTGCCCATTAAAAAATCCTTGTTATCAACTCAAAAATGAACATATTTCTCTGTCGAGTAGACATAATATGGTCCTTTCATTTAGGTTTAATTTGTCTTCTCT
>DAOVVQ010000332.1 GCA_030637065.1 Planctomycetota bacterium | reverse complement strand
GGTTATATCCCTCAGCGTTGCGATAATACCGATCGGCCTGCCCTGTTCGTCGTGCATCAGCGTGTTATACATGTGACCGCAAAAGACGCTTCCGTCGTGCCTTGCATGCCAGACCTCACCGCTGAATACGCCGGTCTCGATTATTTGCTGGTGGACTTCTTCCACCTCCTGCATCTGCTCGGGCGTATGAAAAATGGAAAGATGCTGTCCAAGCGCCTCGTCTAGACCAAGCCCGTGCATCTCGGCAAAAGCCTTGTTGACATACTGAAGACAGCCGTCCATATCGGCAACAGCGACGCCCTCTTTGTTTTGCTCGACAGCTGAAGAAAGGTACAGCAGCTTTTCCTCGGCCCGCCTCCGCTCGGTAATGTCAAGGTCTACCCCCGTCACCCGTATGGGTTTGCCGCCGGCATCGCGAATAATCTCCGCATTGCAGTAAATAATCCGCTCGGTCTTATCAGGCCGGACTATGCGAAACTCTATATCGCATGGTACTTCGCCGCCTTTTAGTGCCCGCTCTATGAATTTGACAACTCTGTCGCGATCTTCCGGATGGATGGCTTTTATAAAAAGGTTATGGTCCGGCTGGACCTGATCCGGATCATAGCCAAAGATGCGGTAATACTCCGGCGACCAAAAGTTCGTGTTATCGGCAAGATTCCACTCCCAACTGCCGCAATGACTTATCCTTTCGCCCTCTTGCAGATGGGCCTGGCTTTTCCTCACTGCGTGCTCTGCCTCATCGCGGTCGCTCTGTGCCTGCTGGAGGTTCTCTGCCATGGTGTTGAAGGAATTCGCCAAGGTGCCAATCTCATCGCGTGAGGTAATGGGCACGCGCGCACTCAGGTCGCCCTTGCCCAACAACTTGGCCGCCGAGGCGATTGCAAGTATCGGCTTCGTAAGGCGTCCGGCAAAGATCACCGAAACAACAGCAAAACCCCCGATGATCACAGGAAGCAACCAGGCCGACGTCTTAGCAAAAGCTCTGGCCGAAGCAAACACACGATCCGGATCCTGCAAAAAAAGCACGGACCATTTCAGTCCCAGTATGTCTTCAAATCTTTTCTGATACGTATATGTAATGAACGACTCACTGCCATGCTCCGAAGTTTCGACCAGATAGCCGTCATCATGCTGACAGGCGTATCTCGCCGAGGCCATCCCAATATCGATCAGATTGGTAGTAAACATTTCCTCGCTGCCAAAACAGGAGATCACAAGGCCGTCATTATTGATCAGCATCAGATGGTTATCGATGTCCTGACTTTGACCGTCAATCTGCAGGCCGGTGATCATCCTGTTAACCTCCTGCCACTTAAGGGCCACCGAAAGCACGCCGATGATTTTACTGTCATCGCCGGGCCTCTTGATCGGAACTGTGATCACAAGCGAATGCCCGCCGGCTATAGGGTTAAAGGCCACATCTTTAACCTTCGGCTTGCCATTCATCGCACCGGCAAGCCCGGAAAACGGCGGCAATTGGCTCCCTATAAGAGTACGGTCACTGGAAGCGACAATGTTGTAAGGGTCGGCTAAGACAATGTAATAATATTCGTCATGAATAGTCGCCAGATAGTCTAACGTACTGGAAACCTCGCTTAAGTGACCTGTCTCCATGACCTCGACCAGATTCATCGCATAAGGCCAGCTATTGACCGTCTCGAATTTTGTGTAGAGAGACTCAGTGATCCTCAGAAGCGAAAGACGGGCAAACTCCAATGAGCTTTCACCGATCTGACGCTCGAGGCTCCGCGTGCTCCAGACCGTCGCGATGTACCCGATAACCACCACCGGAACCGTCGAAAACAGCAATAATACCAGGATTATTTTCGTTCGTAAGCTCATGCCTGCCCTGCCAAATATGAATTAATGTACCAAATTCGACCGGTAAATGCAACCGTTAGGCAAAAACAGGCTTTTGAGACCTCTGAAAACTATGATACCCTTGCTATGGTCGTTGTTTTTGGAACAAAAACAAACCTGGCAGTGCAATACTCCCTGTTTTCCAGGGGACCCTTTTGAACTGAATTTGAATGGAATTTCTGTTTGACACGGCGGTTTTTCCTCAGTAATATAATCTCTCAGGGTTTTCACCTGTGCTGACTCTATGGATACATATTGAAAGGAGCCGGAAATGGCTGATAGTTTAATCGAATTAACCGATGCAACATTTGACGAAACGGTTAACAGCTCCGACGTCCCCGTTCTGGTCGACTTCTGGGCGCCATGGTGCGGCCCGTGCAAGATGCTTGGCCCGATCATCGAGGAGATCGCCGGCGAATTCGGCGAAAAGGCCAAGGTCTGCAAGGTCAACACCGACGATCACCGCGAATCCGCCGTGGAATATGCCATCACCTCGATCCCCACTGTCATACTCTTTAACAAGGGTCAGGTCGAAAAGAAATGGGTCGGACTAACCAGCAAGAAGGATATCGTAGCCGAACTCGAGCAGCTCGTCTGACCGAAGCGGCCAGTGCTAACCCCAAAGGGGCATGGAGTTAGCTAATGGGGCTTAGGGCTTGCCATCGGCGATTGATGCCAAACACAATGAGGGAGCAGTAGATCATGAAAAACGTCCTTATCGTAGTCGTATTCGTTGTTATCGCAGCTATTTTCATCGGCATCGGGATCTCCCGCAAGGGCAGCGGCGGCGACCAGATCACCATCGCCGTCATCCCAAAGGGAACGACGCACATCTACTGGCAGTCCGTAAAGGCCGGTGCAGAGGCAGCGGGCAAGGAAAACAACGTAAAAATCCTCTGGAGCGGTCCGGAACTGGAGACCGACCGCGAAAGACAGATACAGATCATTGAAGATTTCATGGTCCAGAACGTCGACGGAATAGTGCTGGCACCGCTCGACAGCAAGGCTCTCGTACCGTCCGTCGAAAAGATCACCAATAGCGGCATCCCCTGCGTGATCGTCGATTCCGGCGTCGATACCGAAAATTACGTCTGCTTTGCCGCAACCGACAATTACATGGGCGGAGCACTGGCGGCCCGGCGAATGGGCAAAATTCTGGACGGGAAAGGCAACATCATCGTTGTTAAATATCAGCCGGGCTCGGATTCGACTACCAAACGGGAAAACGGTTTCATCGATACCATCGAGAAGGAATTTCCCGGAATAACAATTGTCGACGCCCAGTACGGACAGGGAACCGTTGAAATGGCAATCCAGGCGACAGAGGACATGCTGACAAAGAACAAAGACGTCGACGGCCTATTCGCCTGCAACGCCTCGACCGCCGTTGGTGCAGCGCAGGCACTCGACAGCCAGCATCTGTCCGGAAAGATCAAGATGGTCGGATTCGACGCCGAAGACGCACTGATCAAGGGATTACAGGGCGGAACAATCGACGCACTCGTCGTCCAGGACCCCTTCAGGATGGGCCACCTGGGAGTTACAACAATACTGGATAAACTGGCGGGAAAGCCCGTGACCAAACACGTCGACACCGGCGTCGTACTCGTCACGTTGGAAAACATCC
>DAOVVQ010000093.1 GCA_030637065.1 Planctomycetota bacterium | reverse complement strand
GTGGGCCCTGGCCCACGCTGTTTAGCCACGTAGGGTGCGATATTTCGCACCAATCCGACTAAATATCCGCCAGCCAGTACCCGGCAAACTCCGCCAGATCGACATCTCCGACATCGTCCAAATGGTCAAAATCCGCCCCGCCGCACCAGCCGTTAGCCTGACTGCAACCCGTCATAAGCCAGCCGGCACCAAACCGGCCAAGATCGGCAAGATCGGTCGAACAGTCGTTCATAATAGGATTCGGATTCGGATCGTAAACAAGGATCAGCCCGGGATTGTTACCGTTGATCACATCCATCTCCACGCAGTAAGCCGCCGTATTCAGATAGTTCTCGTCCAAATACAACACCGTCAGGCTATCGAGGCTCGTTAGCGCCGAAATATCGCTGATCTGATTGGACCACAATCCCAGATCACTGAGATTTATAAGCCCGGACAGGATCGATATGTCGCTGATCTGGTTTTCCGCCAGATACAAATAAGTCAGGCCTGTAAGCTCCGACAGAGCGGATATATTGACGATCTGGTTGGCCACCAACTCCAGCTCAAGCAGGCCCGTAAGCTCTGACAGGGCATTTAAATTGACGATCTGGTTTTCACCCAGATACAAATAAGTCAGGTTTGTAAGCTCCGTCAGGGCGCTTATATTGACGACCTGGTTGAAAGTAAGCTCAAGAAAAACCAGATTCACCAGCTCTGACAGAGCGGATATATTGACGATCTGGTTGTCCCTCAGACTCAGAAGGATCAGGCCTTCAAGCTCCGACAGAGCGGATATATCAACGATCGAATTCGACGCCAAAGACACATCAACCAGATTCGCAAGCTCTGACAAAACAGATATATCGACGATCTGATTGCCGCCCAGAGCCAGAACGATTAAATCTTTAAGCTCCGACAGAGCGGATATATTGACGATCTGATTATCCCACAGATAAAGCTCAAGCAGATTCGTTGCGAACTCCAGGCCCGTCAGATCAGCTATTCCGAGATCGCTGGCATCGAGGAATTCAAGGGCGAGCATATCTCCCGGCGACGGGTCTTTAATGCCCAACTCCGCTTCCACCGCGGCCTTGAGATTGGCATCGGCGAAATAAACCACACCCGCTGTCTCGTAAGCTCCCATATCAACAACCGCCGAATATTCCGGAAGGTCCGCAACACCCGTATCGACAACATTCGGCTCGTTCGTAAAACGCCACCAGCCGGCCAGATCAAGCGGCAAACGCTCGGCAAGATCGCTATCTTCGTCAATATCGGCGGTATCGATCGGCACCACCCTGTTGTCTCCGGCATCGATACACGGCGAAGCCGAAGCAAGCCGCAGGTCATCGTCAAGCGTCCCGATATATCCATCAACGCCAACGGCATCGACAAACTGCGGGTCGGCGTCGATATTCCCTACACCGGCATACACCGTTCCATCGCCCGCAGCATCGTCCTGAACGTCGCTGTAGCTGATGGCAATAGTCGAGCCGTCATTGTTCCACATCTCATCGCCGCCGGACCAGAGGATAGAGTTGTTAATCTCGATCGTGGATTTGCCGTCGGGCCCGTGCGAATCGCACGCGATACTGCTGCCGTCAACGGTCACATTATTCGAAAAGGTGCAGTCATCGATCTTTGTCGAGCAGTTAAGGTAGTTAAACAGTGCGCTGCCGGACGAATACGCCCAGTTGCCGCTGAACATGCAATTCGCAAATGCAGCGTCGCTTACCGTGCTGTAAACAGCACCGCCCCAGCCGGCTCCGTCCGCCCAGTTGCCGACAAACCTGCTGTTAACAAAACTCGCCCCTTCGCTCTCCCAAATATGCACGGCCCCGCCATACTCGGCGCCGTTGCCCTCGAAATCGCACCATGATATCTGCGGATCAGCCGACAACCAGTTCACCATCGCCCCGCCAAGCTCCGCCCAGTTCATCTGGAACAGGCACTCCGTGATCTTCGGGTCGCTCCCGTTTCCGTAATTGGAAACCGCCCCGCCGTCGACCGCAAGGTTCTCGTTAAACCAGCAGTACCTCATTGTCCCGGCGCTGGAATAGTTGTCTATCGCACCACCGCCATCGGCTGTATTCATAACGAACCAGCAGGCATATATCTCCGGCTCCGCCGACTCGTTGGCGATCGCACCGCCGTACAAGCTTGCCTGGTTCTCAATGAAATAGCAATAGCTTATCGTCGCATCGCCGCCGTCGTTATACAAACCGCCGCCGCTTTCATTGCCGCTACCGTTGGCGTTTCCGCCCATGATCGTAAAGCCGTCCAGAACCGCCTTCGAGTCCGTACCGGAAGCAGTCACTACATGATAGCTGTTTTCACCGCGACCAGGATCGATAAGCAGCTCGTCAACATACGATATCACCCAGTCATCACCGGCAAGGTCGCCGCTAAGAACCGTCTCGTGGAGATTGACATCCCAGGAATCCGGCTCCGCCTCGCCAAAACCGGCAAAAGCACCGTAAATAACAACCCCGCTCTTCAGTTGGAATGTAGCCTCCCGGTCACCAACAGCCACCAAAGCCCCCTGGTCCGGACGATAAACACCCGCAGCAACACGGATCTCATTGCTGTCGACGGCAACGGCCAGCGCATCCTGCAGATCATTGTAAGCATCCTGCCAGGAACTGCCGTCATTGACGCCCGGGGCATCAATGTCAACATAAATCACATTCCCGGCATAAACCGGCACTATTGCCGCAAGCACCAACAAAACAGCACCCAGCAGCCTCCGTCCTATCTTGATTCCCATATACACCCGTCCTCTCGAACTAAGCCTCGTTAAATAATGATAGCAAAAGCACATACATCTTGTCATTCCCGCGAAGGCGGGAATCCAGCATAAAACAGCATCCGCCAACGGCGGATTCAACCAACTAAATACTAACGACCAACGACTAACGACTAATTAAATATCCGCCAGCCAATACCCGGCAAACTCCAGCAGATCGCCATCTCCAACATCGTCCAAATGGTCAAAGTCAGCACCGCCGCACCAGCCGTTACCCTCGCTGCAACCAGTCATAAGCCAACCCGCACCAAAACGACCAAGATCGCCAAGATCGGTCGAACAGTCATCCATAATAGGATTAGGATTCGCATCGTAAATAAGATGGATCCCGGGATTATTACCGCGGATAACATCCATATCAACACAATAAGCCGACGTATTCAGATGGTTACCGTCCAACCACAACAACGAAACAAGGGCGTCCATGCTTGTTAGCACCGAAATATCGCTGATCTGGTTGGACCACAGACCCAGATGAGTCAGGTTTGTGAGCTCCGACAGAACAGATATATCGATGATCTGATTGTCTCCCAGACCCAGATGAGTCAGACTTGTTAGCCCCGATAGAGAAGATATATCACTGATCTGATTTTTAAACAAATGCAGCCTATCCAGGTTTGTAAGCTCCGACAGAACAGATATATCGATGATCTGATTGTCTCCCAGGCACAGCTGAGTCAGGCTTGTAAGTCCTGATAAAGAAGACATATCACTGATCTGGTTGGCGTTCAGGTCCAGATATGCCAGATTGGAAAGCTCAGACAGCCCGGATATGTCACTGATCTGGTTAGTCCACAGATTGAGATTAGTCAGACTTGTTAGCCCCGATAGAGAAGATATATCACTGATCTGGTTAATCCACAGATTCAGGTAAGTCAGGCCGGTAAGCCCCGACAGAGGGGAAATGTCAACGATCTCGTTACCATGCAGGTCAAGCTCAGTCAGGTTCGTTGCGAACTCAAGCCCCGTAAGGTCGCTAATCCCAAGGTCGTTGGCATCCAGCATGATAAGACCAAGCATATCAGCGGCATACGGGTCCGTTATCCCCAACTCCGCTTCCACCGCAGCCTGGAGATTAGGATCGGCAAAATAAACCGACCCTTCCGTCTCATAAGCTCCCATATCAACGACAAACATATACGTCGGAAGGTCAGCAACACCGGTATCAACGATGCCCGGCTCGTTCGTAAAACGATTCCAACCGCCCAGATCGATCGGCAAACGCTCGGCAAGATCACCATCGCCGTCAAGATCGGCGGTATCGGCTGGGACCGCCGTATCGTCTCCGGCATCGATACACGGCGAACTCAAAGCAAGCCGCAGGTCATCGTCAATCGTCCCGACAAAGCCATCAACGCCGTCGGCATCGATAAACTGAGGGTCCCCGTCGATATTCCCAACGCCGGCATAAACCGTACCATCGCCCGCAGAGCCGTCCTGAACGTCGCTGTAGCTGATGGCAATAGTCGAGCTGTCATTGTTCCATATCTCGTCGCCGCCGGACCAGAGAATAGAGTTGTTAATCTCGATTGTGGATTCATAACTGGGTCCTGACGAATCGCACGCAATGCTGCTGCCCTCAAAAGCCACATTATCCGAAAACGTGCAGTCATCGATCGTTATCGAACAATTTGCGTCATTTGCATAGCTATAGAGTACGCCGCCGTACGAAACCGCTGGCCAGTCCACATATGCCCAGTTGCCGCTGAACATACAATTTGCAAACGCAGCATTGCTGTCCAAAATGAAAGCAACGCCCGCCCAGCCGGCGGCGTCCGACCAGTTGCCGAGAAACCGGCTGTTAACAAAAACCGTGCCGCTGCTATCATACATGTACACGGCTCCGCCATACCCGGCGATATTGTCTTCGAAATCACACCCTACGATCTGCGGAGCAGCCGAGTGCAAGTTCGCCATAGCTCCTCCATTATTGTACACCTCATTCGCCTCGAATCTGCACGCCGCAAAAATCGCGTCGCTCCCGCTTCCATCATTGGAAACCGCCCCGCCGTCATCAATTGCAAAGTTCTCGACGAATGCGCAATAGCTAACTGCCCCACCGCTGACATAGTTGTCGATAGCCCCCCCCTGCTCGGCTGTGTTCATAAAGAACACACAACCGTATATATCAGGATTCGCCGACTCGTTGGATATCGCCCCGCCGTACCAGTCAGCCTGGTTTTCGGTAAAGAAGCAATCGTTTATCGTCGCATCGCCGCCATTATTATACAGACCGCCGCCGCTTTCATCGCCGCTGCCGTTGGCGTTTCCGCCCTTGATCGTAAAGCCCTCCAGAACCGCTGTCGCGTCCGTTCCCGTTGCCGTCACTACATGATAGCTGTTCTCACCGCGACCCGGGTCCGTAAGCAACTCGTTAACATACAATATCACCCCGTCATCGCCGGCAAGGTCGCCGCTAAGGACCGTCTCATAAACAACGACATCCCAGGAATTCGGCTCCGCCTCGCCAAAACCGGCATACCCGCCGTAGACGACCACCCCGCTCTTTAGTTGAAATGTCGCCAACCGATCGCCAGCGGTCACAAACGCCCCCTGATCCGGCTGATACGCACCCCCAGCCACACGGATCTCCTGATCCGCCCCCGCCACTGCAAGCGCATCCTGCAGGCCATTGTAAGCATCCAGCCAGGAACTGCCGTCACCGACGCCAGGGGCATCAATGTCAACATAGATCACATCCCCGCCAAAAACCGGCAATATCCCCGCAAGCACCAACAAAACGGCGCCAAACACCCTCCGTCCTACACTGATTTTCATATGCACCCGTCCCCTCAAACTAAGGCTCATTAAATAATGAAGATAGCCAAATTATACACCTTTTCGCCCTCTCAATCAAGGAAAAACTACCAAAAACAAACCCTTTTCAAGGAAAACAACTCCGAAACACCCCCGACCAGCCAAATCACCGCCTAATCACCCAAAAACGAATTAAAGGTACCCGGTACTTAATTCTGGCTTTAATTCTTCTATGTCAGCTTTTGTCAAACAGGATACAATTAACCCTTTATTTTTCACAATCTTTTTTCCCAATTGCCTTTTTCTTGTGGACAACCCGCCCGCAAGTCCGTAACATATGAGGTTTGCAGGAATTAGAGCAGAATAACATAACATTACAAGAAGGTATAAAGTCATGGCACATAAAAAGGGACAAGGGTCCTCAAGAAACGGCAGAGACAGTAATCCGCAGTATCGCGGCGTAAAGCTCTACGGCGGCCAGCTGGCAAAGGCTGGTGCGATCATCGTTCGCCAGTGCGGAACAAAGTTCAAACCCGGATTCAACGTCGGCATGGGCAAGGACTACACACTCTTCGCACTCGTCCAGGGAATCGTCAAGTTCAGAGGCAGAAAAATAGACATCCTCACCAACTGATCCGCCCCGCAGATATACTAAAATGCATGAACAAGGCCGCTCTATGTAGCGGTCTTTTTTTATCTCTATCTCTCTGAAAAACACGCTGAAATGCGCCGAAATGTGCGAAAATTCGCCGAAACGCGCCTTTTATATGTAAACATCGACATACATTCCCAACGGAAATTGCTCGTATTCTCCGTAGGAATTCAGTTTGCTATACAGTTTAACCTTCGCCGACTGCCACCGTCTCTTAACCTTCACCGCAAACGGCGTCTCAGCCGGCCCCTTCCGCGTACGCTTCCGCCGGGTCTTTGGGCCCTCGCCGCTGCCACCGGTCAACAGCGCATACGACCGCCGAACAAACTCACCAGGCCCTGACATATTGCCGCTAATTTTCTTACTCATATCTCACCAGTTACTCTATCGGTAAAAGCGCACACTATCTATATCGAACCAATTCCAATTCACTAAAGGAATGCAATTTCTATACCAAAGTTGACCACAAAATGTAACCCAAGCCATCGCAACCACTTACAACGCAATCACCCTTTCCCGCTAACAGCAGAAATCCACCAGAATCCGGAAATTTCTTCCATAAGGCTGAAAATATCCTCCGCCAGAGCAAATATTCTCCACCCGGAAAATCCGCCGCCACTTTGGAAAATATCCTCTACCAGGCCTACTCCGCCATCATCGCACAACAGCCAATATCTCTTCGGCGATGGTCTTAGCTGAGTTTGGATTGGCCATTTTTGCCGCTGATTCGGCCATTTGCCGGCGTTTTTCGTCGTTGGCCATCAGCGTACTCAGGGCCTTGAAGAGTCCCGCTGACGTCTGGTCCGGGTCGCCGGGCACATCGTCGACGATGACCGCTGCGGCGCCATTGGCAAGCTCGGCGGCGTTTAAATACTGGTGCCTGTCCCTGTGGTATGGATAAGGAATGCAAATAGAGGCTGTTGCGCTGGCGGCATATTCGGCGACGCTGACCGCGCCGGCCCTGCCGACAATGAGGTCCGCAGCGGCATACAGATCGGCCATCCGCTCATAATAATCGATCGGTTTGTAGCTTATCGCCGCATCCCGGCTGGTTGTCTTGGTTGCCTCATCATGGCTGGCTGTCCTGGTTGTCTCGTCCTGGCTGGGTGGCTTGGCTGGCTCGTCATGGCTGGCTGTCTTGACTGCCTGGTAATGGGCTCTGCCTGTTACGTGGACTATCTGCCAGCCGTTTGAAAACTCTGCCAGCCGTGGCAAGAGTTTGCAAATTGCATTGTTGATGTTTGTTGCTCCGCTGGAGGCGCCTGTTACTACGAGTGTTTTTTTGGTTTCGTCGAGTTCTAATTCGGCGATCGCTCTTTTTCCGTCGGCCCGGTTAAAATCCGCCCGCAATGGGCAACCTATTACGCTGACATCGATCCGGCGGTTTGAGAACCACTCCTTTGTTGCGTCAAACTGGACGAAGACTTTGCTTGCGAATCTTGTTAGCAGCTTATTGGCTTTGCCCGGTACGCTGTCGACGTTGACCAGCAGGACGTCGGCGCCGAGCCTGGCAGCGGCCAGGGCCACCGGGACCGAGACGAATCCGCCTGATGCGATAACGATCCTTCGCCCGGTTGACTGCGCCATCGCCCGTCTTGCGATCCGCACGCTCTTTACCAGCCCGCTGACAAAACGGATCAGGCCGGCAGGTCGAAGGGTCAGGCCCTGCGCCGGCAACTTGATAAACTTGAACCGGCTGGCTGAGAGGATATGCGAATCGATCGGTCGCTCGCTGCAAAAGAAAGTGATGGGCGAACCGGGCGAAAGCTCAGCTATCCGCTCGGCAATTGCGATGCCGGGATAGATGTGCCCACCTGTGCCGCCTCCGGCAAAGAAGAACGTGGCCGCCTGGTCCTGTCCGTCGCCGCCGTCGCTTCGCCCGCCGCTGGCGTCTTGGCTTTCGGCGCCTTGGCTGGTGATCTGGGTAACGCTGGCGTCCTGGCTCTTGTCGGCATCGCTCCGTTCGCTGTTGGCTCTCTGGCTATCGTTGGCGTTGTTGGTGGCGGTTTTATTTTGGTTTGCGTTTGAATCGGCTGTCATTAGCCTGTGCCTCCGCCGGATCGGCTGTCGATAGCGGTTGCTTCCAGCAGGTCGATCCGCTGGTCGCATGACAATAGCCCGCCGCCGCCCCGTGCTATATTGAGCAGGACGCCGACCGCCGCCGCTGAGACAAGCATGCTGGTACCTCCTGCGCTTATGAATGGCAGCGGGATGCCCTTGGTCGGCAGGACTACGGTTACGACGCCGATATTGATCGCTGCCTGGATCGCGATCGACAGGACGATACCCGTCGCCAGGAGTTTGCCAAACCGGTCCCGGCACCTGTGTATGATGACCATCCCCAGCACAACAAAGGCTACGAAGAGCACGATCACGCCGACAGCCCCTACGAAACCCATCTCCTCTGCGATTATCGCGAAGATGAAATCGGTCGTATCTTCCGGCAGATGCCCATATTTGCTGACCCCTCGGCCGAGGCCCTTGCCCCAGATTCCGCCGCTGGCGATGGCTATCAGCGATTGGCGGGCCTGGTGGCTGATTATATCCGGATCGAAAAAATCCTTGACCCGGTTGATCCGCGTCGGCGAGGTTACCACCGCGTAGTAGAACCCGACGGCAACGGCTGGGAGCGGCGTGAGGAAATGCCACAGCCTCGCACCGCCGGCCAGCAGCATCAGGAAGGTTAGCAGCGAGATGAATGCCGCTGTGCCGAAATCCTGGGTTATGATCAGCCCGACGATCGCACCGGCGACCAGGCAGGGGGGGACAAATCGCTTCCAGAACCGCCCCATGCTCTGGGCAAAGCGGCTGGTAAACGCCGCCAATGCGAACACGACCGACCACTTGGCAAGCTCGGAGGGCTGAAACGTTACAAAGGCCGGGCCGATCCATACGCCGAGCCATCGCCGACTGAAATTCCTCTCGATGCCGATGCCGGGGACCAGGACCGCCGCCAGCAGGATCATGCTCAGCACCAGCAGATACGGCGTAAGCGACCGGATCGCCCCGCCGCCAAATCCGAAACGGCGGTAGTCAACCATCGACGCGACGTACATCGCGATGACCGCCAACGGAAAGAAGAGCATCTGCTTGAGGGTCGTAAAATCGTAAAAACGCTGCAAATCGTAATTCGTACTGACATTCGCCCCAGCCGAAAAGACAAACACCGCCCCCGTCGCCATCAGCACCAAGATGACAACCTCAAGCAACCGACCAGCATCAAAAATACGCGCATCTTCCACCATGTGAGCCATAAGATTATGTCGGCAAAACCAAGCATATAACAGCAAAAAATCACGAAAACAGCAATAAAAAGCCCAACGCGGAAACTTGACATACTTACAAATACAATAAACCATGCACATCAAGCTATTCAGAACCGTCTCTCTTCCTCAATCTCACTTTCTTTAATGAATCTATTGAGGATACTAATATATTCCTGAATCCACGAAACGACATGCGTAGATGTCTCTATCTCAAGCCACTCTCTCGCCGTATCTCGCTTTTTCCTATAGTACTTGGCCTGTGATCCACACCATCCACCGCACCAAAAGTGGGTCCAGAGAACGCTTCTTACATCCTTGTTAGCTCCGTACCGATCCAGTATCTCTCTTGCCAAACCATAGATCCCATCGCTGCTTATTGTTTTCGGTGCAATTTTTGCTGCAAAAAGCATCCGATCTTTTGGGGATTTAGAGACCCACTTCAAAATAGCATCTCGTGAGAACAACGTGATGGGACCAGATGTGTCCTCCCCAAAAGATGAAGGCAATAGCCAAAGACTGATACTGCATGCACGGATGCTGTGCACATCGTCTATGATCGGCATTAACAAGTCCCAAGCTCCATCGGGATCAGATTGGATGCATTTCGTAATTGTTTTGGACATCGGACTGCGTCCACTGTAAAATCGCCAGTCCGAATTCCCAATGGCATCGAAAAGAAACCTCAGAAGTTTCATTTCTTCCGAACTGTATTGGCCGATAAATTCAGTTGCAACATTATCCCAATAGTAATCCTTATTCGCTTGCCGTGAGCCTTTGAATAAATCTTTACTTGTGAGTGTTCTGAAAGTAAGCTCTCTTGGCAATCGTTGTTTTACCACCTCTCTGCAATAGTGAGAGTTCAACAACTCAAGACCTGCCCACGCACATGTCGTATTTCCCCTACCGATAAAAAACTCAACAAGGGAGATAACATCCTCGTCACCCATTTTCCGTATTCCGGTGGAATAATTCAAGGATGTCAACTCATGGGCTTGCAACTCACCCTTCTCACATGAGACAATCAATTCCTTCAGCACCCTACTGGTTAGGCCTGATCTCCAGATTAACTCTACAATCACAGAGCGAAATTCCGGCTTCGACAAGAGATCAAGTACTATCTCTTCCCAAGCACTGCTATCAGTATTGTACACACTGCACAGATATCCAGTCAGTAATAATGGAGTTCCCGACTCGATCAGTTTCAGATATTCATCCAGAATTCGCTCAAGCAGCGTTTTCTCACTGTCAGCTATCCCAAGTTCGTAACCAAACCGTGAAACATAGCGACCATTTCCTTTAACAAGAGTGTCGATTATTGCAAATAAGCAACTGGGGTCGTCTCTCGCCTCTTTAGCAAGCCCTGCGATCACGTTCTCAGGTTTCGCATCGTCGCCCTTCTTTTCGTCCAACAAGTCGTCCCAATTCCCTAAAAGAACAAACCGGCGAAGCCTTGAGTTGAAAGTATCTCCTGTAATCTTTGCATCCAAACACTCTAGCTTCGCTACCACCCCGCTGTCCAGTTCATCACGCCCATATCGCAACCTCTGCGTTATAAAGTCAACGAGTCGTGCTAAATCAGTCGTTGAATCATCGGCCAGTTTTACCAATACATCAAGCACCATATCTGACAGTGACTTTATCCAAAGCAGTTCGCCAGCACTATCGATCAATGCATTCCCCGCTTTGGTCCGTTCTTCACCCTTCCATTTTTCGTGCATTCCAAGTAATAGGTCCCAGAACCGTCTATATGCGTCAAATAAATCTCCGTAAATCTTAGGTGTCCACAATTTCGCAACAGGACGCAAGCCTTGATATTCAGGCCCAACTATCTTTGACCTACGGCCTGTCCCCAAGGCAACCTTACACGCTTCGAGCCCCAATTCCCGCTTTTTTGCTGAGTCCGACTCCAAAGCAGCCTTTATCGCGGGCATTCGTTGCTCTGGCGTAGCTTCACTGGGTGCCATCCTTCCATATGCAAGACTGAACAGCCCTGCAAACGTCCCACTCGCGTTGTTCCCGTTTGAGGCATTCTCTGCCTCAGCAAGTTTCAGCATAACTGCGGCCGCCCTTTGAAAAAACTCTGGCCACACCGCTATTTTCTCAAGAGCCCAAACAACATGCTGACGCCCCTGCTCGAATGCCAGCAATCTTTCATAGCTCCAATGTCCAATGGTGCTTTCGATACATGCTAACGTAGCTTCGGAGTGCGCCTCAGCCAAGATGTTTAGGTACTTGCATCCAGGACCAGACTCAAGAAAACTTTCATCAGAGAAGGCTCCCTCTGGTCCAAGCAGTTTCTCAACCTGTTTTACGGCATTCTCGGACAAGTGTGCATACGCAAACATGCCCATAAACCACCCACTCAATGTTTCTGGCAGTTTCGGCAGAAATTTACTCAGAGAAAATGTTCCTGCATAATGTTTCCAAAACTCCAACCACAGGTAGATGTGAAGGGCCTTTGGTGCGATGAATAGAGTGCTCTTTCCTTGAAGAATCCGACGCTTCTTAAGTTCGTAAACAATGGACCGAAACCTTGCCTGTGTTATCCTTGGATCCACTGCTTCTACAAGTTTTG
>DAOVVQ010000297.1 GCA_030637065.1 Planctomycetota bacterium | reverse complement strand
GAAGGATTTTCTGCGTGGTATGCATCGCAGCGGCATTCCCGACGGCTATGAAATTCGCAATAAGATAACGGTGATGGTCCGCACGGTCGCGTTCGAGGGACATGCGGTTATCATCGGGCAGGGCGGCACAGCGGCAACGGCGGATTTGACCAACGGCCTGAGCGTTCGCGTCGAGGCACCCAAGGAGTGGCGGATCGTAAGGGTCTGCTGGCGGGAGCAGCTCAAGCGGCAGGGGGCTATCGCCCGGATCGACGCGGTGGAGAAGGAGCGGAAACACATGCGTAAGCTGTACGCCGAGAAGAATCCGCGTACGCCCGCGTTTAACCTGACGATAGATAATTCACTTTTCAATATCGAACAGATCGCCGACCAGATAGTCTTCGCGATGGAGCTTAAGCAGCTTATCGAAGATAAATAACCGTCAGCGGATAGCTGCGGTGGCAACAGGATTGCCGGATAATGGGCCTGACAAGGCGTGTAAGTTTAAGATAGGGTATTTGAGCAGGCGAAATCATTCTTACCTAATATGATTATGTTGGGCGAGGTCAGGTGGATGTAAAAATATATTACGAAAATTCGCTGGAAATGCTGGGAAATACTGGAAATATGAAATTATTACTGTATCATTCGGAGTTTTCCGGTGGCAAGAATTGCCGTTTGGGCCGTGGGGGCACCTCATGGACACGTTTTCGATTGGTTTAGTCGGGCCAGTATGGTAGCGGGCTGACGGGCCGAAGTGATAAATAGAATCGCATTTTGGGAATACGGACATGGAGTTAATAAAGCAGATCAAAGAGGCTGAGTCACAGGCCAAAGGGGTCGTCGAGCAGGCTAAGGGTGAGGCGGTCAAGCTCATGGAGGAGAGCAGGGCAAAAGAGGCCCAGGCTCTCAGTCAGGCTGAGCAGAAGCGAAGGAGTGCGATTGATGGGGCGGTTGCCGCTGCGGCGGAGTCCAGCCAGGGCGAAGTTGAGAATCTAAAGGCTGAGGGGCAGACCACGACCGAACGGCTCGAACAAAACGCAAGGTCCAGGATGGCTGGGTGCGTTGCGAAGGTGATGGGCAAGTTACAGGGATAAGCAAAGGATTGAAATACAACTCTACGGAAGTGTGATATGGCCATAAGCCAGATGACGAAAATAATGATCGCCAGCCACCGTAGCGAGGCGCAGGAGCTTTTGGAAGCGATCCAGGCCGAGGGCATTGTCCAGGTACTTGACGCGGAGAGGGCCATGGTCAGTAAGGAATGGCCGGAACTCCAGATCGAGCCCAAGCGGCCAAGGGATATCGAGGATATGGTCGCCCGTCTGGACAGGGCCATCAAGTTTCTCGAGATGCACGCCACGGAAAAAGGGCCTGCGACGCTGTTTAACCCGCTTGTCGAGATCGACCGGCAGCGATACAGCGAGGTCGTCACGGGCCAGGCGGCTCTGGATCTGCTGAGTGAATCTGAAAAAGTTCAGGCCGATATCGACCGGCTTGGCACTGAATACGAGAATAATCAGGGGATATTGGAATCGCTGCTGCCGTGGGCGGCGATGGTTACGTCGGTTGACGAGTTGCGGGAGCTTAGGACGACGACATGCCTTTCGGGACTTATGCCGCATTCGCATTATGACGAGATCTGTCAGCGGTTGCGCGAGATGGGCGCCGCCGTCGAGCAGGTCGGCACATCGGGCAACACCCATGCCTGCCTTGTCGTATGCCTCAACGAGATCGTTGGCGATGTCCAAAAGCTGCTTCGCAGCGCCGATTTCGAGCTGGTCAGTTTCGAGGGCATGGCTGGGAAGATCGGCAGTGTTATCGAGCGGTGCGAGGACGATCTCGCGGACATCGGCGTTCAATTGGGCGATGCCAACAATAAGGCCGCCGAGCTTGCCAGGGACCGGCTCACCCTCCAGATACTCTTCGATCACTATCAGAATCTTTTGCAAAGGGAGCAGACCCACGCCAACGCACCGGCAACGGAGCACACGGTCCTGCTGGAAGGTTGGGTCAGGAAGAATGATTATGCCAGCCTCAAAGAGGTCGTAGGCGGGTTCGGGGCATCGAGCGTCGGCGAGATCGAGGCGGGCGAGGGCGAAGTGCCGCCGGTTGAGATAGACAATCACGGCGTCGTCCGCTCCTTTGAGGTGGTGACGCGGCTTTACGGTATGCCGGCACCGGTCGATGTCGATCCGACGGTCTTTCTGGCCCCGTTTTTTGCCCTGTTCTTTGGCATTTGCCTGACGGATGCGGCGTACGGGCTGGTGATGGTCGCGTTCTTTGCGTGGCTCGTGAAGAAGACCAAGGGCGATAAGCGATTCTTCTGGATGATGATCACCTGTTCGATAACGACCGTGGTTGCTGGGGCGCTTACCGGGGGTTGGTGCGGCGATGCGATCCAGCAGTTTATTCCGGCGTTGAATGGTTTCCGCCAGGGGCTTATGTGGTTTGACCCGATGGAAAAGCCGATGTACTTCTTTACCATTTCGCTGGTGTTGGGTTACCTGCAGATCATTTTTGCTATCAGTGTGGCCTTTGTACACAAGATCAAGCGAAAGGACTATGAATCGGCGATATTCGACCACGGCACCTGGCTCGTCTGGCTAAACAGCCTGGCGGTCTTCGGCCTGGCGAAAGCGGGGGTGCTTCCGGCGTTTCTTGGGCCGATATTCGGCGTGATAGCGGCTGTGCCTGCCGTCGGGATATTGCTCTTTAGTGAGAGAGAGGGCGGCTGGGGCGCTCGGATCGGCATGGGATTTTACAACGTATTCAGCACGGTATTCTATGTCGGTGATGTACTGAGTTATATTCGCCTGATGGCCCTTGGAATGGTCACGGGCGGTTTTGGTATGGCGATCAACCAGATCGCCGTTCAGGTCAAGGATGTGCAGTATGTCGGGTGGCTTTTGGCGCTGCTGGTCTTTGCCGGCGGGCACTTGTTCAATATCGCCAATTCGGCGCTCGGCTCGTTCGTTCACAGTATGCGTTTGCAGTTTGTCGAGTTTTTTACGAAATTCATCGTTGGCGGCGGCAAGCAGTTCGAGCCGTTGGAGAAAAAATATCGACATATAAAAGTCGAAGAATAGTTATCAGCGGCATCGAGCGGATTTAGCATCTCTGGAATCCGCTGAGCGGCTGAGAGTTAGCAGACGTAGCAGAAAAAACCATAAAAAGGATAGTTACTTAAGAAAGGGAACTAAAGATGGAAGTAATAGCAATGGGCATCGCTCTATTAGGAGCAGCAATGGCGGCTTTTATGCCTGGTATAGGCTCGGCAATGGGTATTGGCATCGCAGGCAGAAGTGCTACCGGTGTTCTCAGTGAAAAGCCGGAGAGGTATGGCGCGTTGTTCCTTCAGGTCGTACTGCCGGGAACGCAGGGCTTCTACGGTTTTGTAATCGCGTTCTTTGCGATGAACACCATCAACAAATTCGAAGAACTGACTCTGTCGACGGCTCTGGCGATCCTGGCAGCCTGTCTGCCGATCGCTTTCGCAGGTATGCTGAGCGCCATCCACCAGGGAAAGACCTGTGCAGCCGGTATCCTCATGACTGCCAAGCGTCCGGAAATGGCGGTAAAGGCAGGCGTCCTCTATGCAGCTATGGTCGAAGTTTACGCCGTGCTTGGCTTTCTTATCTCCCTGCTGATCCTGCTTGGAATTAGTTGACCGGTAAGTCGAGATGTGTCCGGCGGTGCCGGGCGGGAAGGACATTTTATGGACGCAGAACAGGTGGTAGCGAAGATACTGTCGGAAGCGAAGGCCGAAGGCGAGAAGATCGTCTCGGAGGCGCGTGACAAAAGCGCTTCTCAGCAGGCCCGGCTTACCGGACGGTTGACTGCCTACGAAAAGGAAACGCAAACGCTGACGGTCAGGGCCGCCGAGGATAAGACCCGGCGAATGTTAGCTGCGGCGAGGATGGAGATCCGCAAGGATGTTCTGGCCAGGAAGGTGTCGCTTCTTGACGAGGTGTTCAAGAATGCACAGAGCCAGATACAGTCCCTCGGCGACGATGACTACGGAAAGCTCATCACCTCGCTGATGCTCAAGGCCGTCGAGACGGGCGACGAGAAGGTTGTCGTCGGCAAAAATGAAAGACGGATCGACGACCGGCTGATCAAGAATATCAATCGTCAGCTCGGCACGGGCTTTAAGGGCAACTTGCAGCTTTCGCAAACGAGGGCGAATATCGACGGCGGATTTATCCTCGCACGCAGGCAGATGCAGATCAATGTCAGCGTCGAGGTCCTGTTGTCGCAGGCCAGGGCGGATATGGAAATGGAACTGGCTACGGAGCTATTCGCGGAAGATTAAACTCCGGGTACCACCCGGACGGCAACAATTGCAGCCCGTCCTGTACCAAAGATAATAGGAACGCAACTCAAGAACAGGCAGTTGTAGATTTTTATCGGTATCCGCCGATCGGAGCTGACGACTGGCGATATGGCTTCGCAACGGCGAAGGTGCGGGTACTGGCGAGCATGATGCTCAGCCG
>DAOVVQ010000312.1 GCA_030637065.1 Planctomycetota bacterium | reverse complement strand
CTGGTCGCCAGTAGTGGAAAAGTCACCATCCCCGTCCAGTACAAGAATGTCAAGGTCGAAACCCGAAAATACCCCATCATCGCCTCCGCCGACGACATCGATAACCGTTACGGTATCGAAGGTTCCCACGCCTAAGAAACTAAGATCGCCGCGAAACAGCCTCGTCTGGCCATAGACACCATAGTCCGTCATGGCCACCGGGTCGGGACTGGCAAAAGTTGCCATTGGCGCAATTAACACTATAAATAACATGAGTTTTTGCGTTCTCATTACGCTATCTCCTTTGCTAACGGTTATCACAGCCACTGTGTTTTACATCCCTTCGTTTATGGCTCATATAGCCTCTTACTTCGTTTGTTGTTACCCATCTGCGTACCAGATGCGCAGTGATTCACTACCTTGGGGAATACCTACGAACCCATCCTATGAACTGCATCCGACTTTCCAACCTCCAACACAATCCTTCTCCCCCCAGCATAACCAATAATAACGGTCCAGTTGACCCTGTCAAGAACTTTATTGTTAAAATAGGGAATTATCTGAAAAATACGTAGTTACCACAATAAGTAATACTGATTTTGGCCTTGGAATCAGGTCTAAAGCGGTTTTCTGTCGTTCAACCGGCCCATTTCACTCTAACCGCGACAATCTGGCAAACATCCTATCCATTCGTGCCCTTACCTATCTGCTACCTGCACCGTCTGCAAGCCCCACCAGTGCCTTAATTGCTGCTTTGATATGCTCCGGCAGGTCCGGCCATGAACGGACGATTTGAACTAAGTCTGGGGGTAGGTTTTGCGTCTGATTTTCGACTGTTTTTGGTTTTTGTTTGTAAGCTGGTTTGTAAGCGCCTGTTTCGTCCTGCTGTAAGTCCTTGTTTTCGATGGAGTTATCGTTTTCACTCAACGGATTTCTAATCCGTAGGCCGCAGGTTCGAGTCCTGCCGGGCGTGATGAGTTTGGAGCCTGTGTCAGTCGATGACACGGGCTCTTTTTTTGTGTCTAACCCTGCCGCCTGCAAAGAGTTATGACTTGAACCATGTTTGGATCTGCATCGTTTGCAGGACTGTCAGCAGTGCCAAACAAAGACGTGCGGCCATGTCCAGAACAGGGCATATTCTCAAAATGAGACCACTGCCGCCCATAAGACGCTTACCCATTCAGCCGTGCTGTCGCGGTCATCACTCATCCTCTCAGCCAAGGATCTGCTCGTATACTTTTTCGTAGCCAGCCACCATTTTCTCTATGCTGAAGTTTTCCTCTACGTGGCTTCGGCAGTCCTCGGGTTTTATCTTTTCGATGTTGGCCACTGCCTGGGCCGCTTGGTCTGTGTCTTCGACAACGTACCCGGTTTTGCCGTCCGCTACCACCTCCCGGCACGAGCCCCTGTCGTATGCGATCACCGGCACGCCGGCTGCCATGGCCTCGGCCATTACCAGGCCGAACCGCTCGGGCAATTCATTTAAATGCAGCACGGCATAAGCCTGTTTAAACAGTGCATCTCGCTGCGGCGGGCCGACCGGGCCGATAAACGTAACCGACGAATCGTCGATGTATGGTTTGACGCGGCTGTCGAAATACTCCCGATCCTGGATTATCCCGGCGATAATAAGCTCCATCCCCGCCTTCTTCGCGACCTCGCACGCGAGATGCGTACCCTTATCCGGGTGTATCCGACCCAAGAAAACCAGCTTATCGCCGCGCTTGCCGCTAAACGTCAGATTGGTCAGATCGATCCCATTATACACCGTCGCTAAGTACGGCAGATCCGGGTCCCGATCCGAATTGCTTATCGACACGAAATAGCTGTCATTTTTATACTTGCGATAGACCTGCCGGATCTTATCGCTCGAAAAGCCGTGGATTGTCGTCAGCATCGGCGTATCGATCAGCCGCGAGTACGTCAGCGGGATAAAATCGTAGCTGTTATGGATCAGGTCAAATTCCCCGGCCCGCTCCATGATCTCGGAGATATGAAGGATCTCGACGACCTTGGGGTCCAGCGTCTTATCCTCCTCGTAGCCGGCGGCGATAACCGAGTGCAATTTCGCCTTCGTCACCGAATCGCCGGTCGCAAACAGCGTCACATCCCAGCCACTGGCGACGAGACCCTCGGTAATATTGCTCGCTACCGTCTCCCACGCCCCATAGGCCCGCGGCGGCGTCCGCCACGCGACCGGCGAAAGAACCGCTATTCGCTTCGATTTGATATCCATCCAAAACTCCTGACCGAACCAAAAAACCTTATCGATATTCCGCAATATAATCCAAAATACCCTTGATTGAAAGTAATTTACACGCTAATTTACAGTCGGTCGAGGCCTCTGAGATGGAGGCGAAATATCGCTGATAACGTCAGATTATCGAAAGGTGATGCAAATGCTGGTCGAACGATTTCCCCAAAACCCGCTTATTACCCCCGCCGACGTCCCGCCAAGCAGGCCTGATTATGAGGTCGTAGGTGCGTTTAACGCCGGTGCTACGATATATAACGGCCAGGTCATCCTGCTGCTGCGAGTGGCTGAGCGGCCCGTGGACAAGCCCGCCGACGAGCAGGTCGCCCCGATCCTCAACCCTGAAACCGGGCAGATCGAGTACTTCCGCAAGAAGGACGCCGACCCCGACGTCGAGATTCCCGACTCCCGCTCCTTCTATTATAAGGGCAGTATGTACCTGACGAGTATTTCGCATCTCCGCATCGCCCGCAGCGACGACGGCGTCAATTTCACCGTCGATCCCGCCCCAGCCGTCTTCCCCGAGACCGATTACGAGACCTTCGGCCTCGAGGACCCCAGGATCACGAAGATCGGCGAGATATATTACATCGTCTACAAGGTCGTCAGCGAAAACGGCATCTGCACGGGCCTGTTGAAGACGCTGGATTTCGTGGAATTCGAGCGGATGGGGATTATCTTCTGCCCGGAGAATATCGACGTGGTGCTCTTTCCCGAGAAGATTGGCGGCAAATTTTTCGCCCTTACCCGCCCGGTGCCGATGCATTTGGGTCCGCGAGGGATATGGCTGGCAAGCTCCGACGACGCCGTTCAATGGGGCAATCACAAACCGCTGATCCTGCCGAGAGAGGGGCTCTTCGACGGCGGCAAGACCGGCGGAAGCTGCGTACCGATAAGGACCGAAAAGGGCTGGCTGGAGATATATCACGGCTCCGACGAAACCGACAAATACAGCCTGGCTGGGGCACTGCTGGACCTCAATGACCCGTCAAAGGTTATCGCCCGCTCCAAACGCCCCCTGATGAGCCCGGAGGCGGAGTATGAAGTAAAGGGATTCTACGGAAACGTGGTATTCGCCTGCGGAGCGATCACGAGAGACGACGGGACGGTAACGATCTACTACGGAGCCTCGGACGAATTCACCGCCGCTGCAAACACAACAATAGACAAGATCATCAGCACAATGGAGTGACGTATGTTTTTTAACCGTGCAAATGGGAAATGGCAGATTCGCGTAGTAAGCCTTTTTTTTCTGGCACTCTCGCCGATATGTTTGTCTGCCAGAGATCAGGTGGAGGGCTCGGCTGGGACGGGTTATATATTTAACCGCGGGCCTTTGGCGGATAAGCCTTTTACGGAGCTTGGGCTCGGGTCGATCGAGCCTGAGGGTTGGCTGAGAGTTCAGCTTGAGACGATGGCCAGGGGGATGACGGGTCATTTTGACGAATTGTATCCTGAGGTTGTGGGCAAGCGAAACGGGTGGCTCGGCGGCGATGGTGACGGCTGGGAGAGGGGGCCTTACTGGATCGACGGGCTGCTGCCTTTGGCGTATATGCTCAAAGACAATGAGTTGATCGCCAAGGTCAGGCCCTGGGTCGAATGGACGCTTAATCATCAGATGGCCGATGGGTATATCGGTCCGATACCTTTCGAGGAGCCCGTCAAAAAAGAGGTTGGGCTGCAAAAGGATAAACGGCGGGACTGGTGGCCAAAGATGGTAATGCTGAAGATCCTGATGCAGTATTATTCCGCCACCGGCGATGAGCGGGTGATCGACTGCATGGGCAGGTATTTCGACTATCAACTTAAACAGTTGCCTGACACTCCTCTTGGAAATTGGACCTACTGGGGCAACCGCCGGGGCGGTGATAATTTGATGGCGGTTCTTTGGCTTTACAATATTACCGGCGATAAGCAGCTATTAAAACTGG
>DAOVVQ010000245.1 GCA_030637065.1 Planctomycetota bacterium | reverse complement strand
CACATATGATCAGGAAGTATATATAAACCAAAAAACACGTAATTCTTCGTTTTGTGCTGTTCAGCACCCGCCAACAGTAATACAAACCCGCCCAGAAGAACATCATAGCAGCCCAGATAGCCGGTACCGAATATCTGGCGTGGCTCTTGATCCGCATGGCATGCACGGCAATATACATCAGCAAAAACAACAACAACGCCAGAAGTTTCCAGTGCCGCTTGAATATTCCGTAAGCAGTTACCGCCAGCACACTGAACCAGACCAGTGCCTTGTTGAATCGAAACAGTGCCGCTGTGGCGGATTTGGTAGCTTCGTATGCCTCAAGGGCGGCGGCTTGGGTCGCGTATTGCTCCTGCGTATATCCGTGAAACAACCCCTTAACCGCGGACGGCAATTGCACTACCGAGGAAAAAGTCGATTCCCAAAGCAGATAGAAAAATCGCTTAAAGCCCGACCCCCTGACACCTATCCCGCCCTTTTTCGCCGCATCGGCATAGTTGTGTATATAGTGGCTGCCGGAGTTTGTCTCCCAATTCAGCCAGGTGCCGAGCATCCATAATAAAAAGGGCACCGAGGCAAGACCAGACCAGCAAAGAGCCAGCCATCTTTCCCTGGCGGTCTTCCGCATAACCATATCCATCAAAAACGCCACTACTATCAGCGACACCAGTTCGTAGCGAACCATCGGGGCTATGGCGGCGAAGACGTAGGCCCAATTTGACCTTCTGAATATGAAGTAGAAAGTAAGCAGGCTAAAGAATATCATGGTCGTTTCGGCGATCGGTACGGCCTGATACCGCATGATCCAGGGATTGAGCACCGTGACAACGGCAAGCCATATCGCCGCCCTGCCTATCAGCCTCTTTCCCACCAGCCATATCAAAACTACACTTAGCGCACTTAAAATCGCATTTACGAGCCAACTGGCGGTTAATGTCGGATGCGGACCTCCTACAAATTTGCTCATGCCCACCTGCAAAACGCCGACAACGGGAGCCCGCTTAAAGCTGCCCGGCAGACTGCCGCTCCAGATTGCCTCGCCAGTTCTGATGAATCCGGCGTAATCCGGGTTGGGAACGGGGATAGCGCCGAACATGACGACGGACTTGTAAATCCCGAAAATAAGCAGAAGCACAATGACACATATCTCGAAACGTCGATTCGCCACATCATCGATAGCCGGATCGATAACCAAAGCCTTGTCTCTCACCGGTACCGGTCGCCTTCGTTGTGATGGGGCATGAGGTCTTCTGCTTCGATTCCTGGCTCGGGACATAAGCGTCTTTTCCTAATCTTTTACAATCGCATAATAACAAAAAGACCGGTGGATTAAATTTCGGCGTATCAACAGATCACCATATCTTTAGTTCGATTTCCTGTCGTGATACATCCGGCTTCTGGTGCTGAATAGATTCTCCTGAATAAGCTGCCGATTGGCGCTGATGAGGTCGGCGAGGATACCCAGGCTAAACAGGTTAAACGCGACGATCAGCAGCACCGCCGCCAAGAGCAGCGACTGGAGATGTCCCGACGCGGATTGCTCGCTGAAATAGAAATACAGAAACCGCACACACAACGCCAGGCCGGCCAGTGCCGGCACTAACGAACTGTAGAAGAACGTGCGAAACGGCTTGTATGTCATATACGAACGCATAATAATTGACATTGACCGCCATACATAACGCGGTACCGATGAGATAAGCCGGGATTCCCGCGTCTTTGCGTTTACCCGGATCGGGACATGGCCGATCCTCATGTGCATGTGTCCAGCCTGGATGATGGTTTCGAGTGTGTAGGTATAGCGATTGAATACATGTAGTTTCATTGCCGCCTCGGCTGAGTAGGCACGAAAACCACTTGTTGTGTCGGGTATATCGGTATTAGAAAACTGCCGGACCACGCGGCTGCCCAGCCGTTGCAGCCTCTTCTTGAGCCATGAAAAATGTTCGATATTGTCGATAGGTCTGGCTCCAACTACGATATCCAGCCTGGACTGGATAACAGGGACAATGAGATCCTTAATACAACTACCGGCATACTGGTTATCGCCATCGGTATTGACGATAATATCCGCCCCCAATTCAAGACATTTGCCGATTCCCGCCAAAAACGTCGCCGCCAACCCGTGATTAGAGCCCATACTCAGGACGTGATGGACGCCAAGCTCCCGGGCAACCTCCACCGTCCGGTCGGTGCTGCCATCATCGATAACGAGATATTCTATGCAATCGACGCCGTCAAGCTCGCGCGGCAAGTCCCTAATGACCTCAGGAAGCGTCATTTCTTCGTTATAACAGGGTATTTGGATCAGAAGTTTCATTCTATACTCCCTCAAATCGGCCTATTCCAGAGCGAACATTATACAAAAAAAACAAGTCGCAAGTCCAGAAATTTATCCATATTCGCCCAGAACGGTCAATCTTCGATGAGACAAGCCGAATATATTACTTTATCTGTAGGAAGTTGAGTATTTACAACGATAACATATTTCTGCGGCTTGAAGAACCTCCATTCGAACAAAGCCCTGCCGACCGGCTGATTGCCCTCGACCTGAATGAGCAGGTCGCACAAGTCAGCTTTGTCGGGCTGGAGCAGCCTGCATTTATATTTGTGTCCAAAATTTCTTTTATAATACCAGAATCCGACCGACCGGTTTTTGGTCTTTTCCGTAAATCCTATGTTCCAGACCCGATCCGGATCGATATCGCGTAGTTTCCGCAGCAGCGGCCCCGCCATGCCCTGCCGGGCGATATGATAAGGCGAAGGAAAATTATGTATCATTGCCGCCAGCACCACAATGGCCACTGCGCCCTGGATGAACCGTCTGGTTATCCTCCCCCTGAAGGCACAACCAAACCGGTCCAGCAGTATCAGGCCGCAAAGTAAAACCAGGGGGATCATAAAGACGTGGTTGCGGGCCAGGCCGAGACCTTTGCCCATCCAAACACACTGGATGAACATAAAGAGCATTGTAAGAGCGGTAACGGCAAAGATGAAAACCGCTGGGTCATCCCTGTTGATGTATCTTCGCCACTGACGTTTTTTGACGGCCCTGCAGAATCGATAAAGATGAAACAATACCGCCACCGCCAGCAAGAGCAGTATAACCGTCAAAATGATATTGCCGGGCGTTCTTTTCGGTACGAATACGCGCGTAACAAGCAGGTCATGGAGATAGTCGACAAAACCCGACCAGCCTGAAAACCTTCTGGCGATTCGCGCAAGTGTACGATTATTGAGGATAGTCTGGTATATATTCTTGTAGAGCAGATAGAGCAAAGTCGAGGAGATCAGAAAAACAGACGTCAGATTCAGGGCAATGGGAAACCACTTCTTTTCAAACAGAGATACCTTCCGCACATCGGCATCGTCAGGGTGCCACTGCCTGCGGTGTATCCTTTTGACTCGATGGCCCCGACTGGAATCATTGTGGTCGTTCAGGCCGTCAGCGATATCTTTCGGACGGAGAATCGCGTCAGAATAGAAGAATACGAAGATAAGATTAAACGCGCCAAGGATCAGCAAACTTGACAGCATCGCGCCAAAGGCCACGAAATTCATCAGCGATATCGCCATGACGGGCAAGAGCCAAAACCCGTACCTGATCTTATGCTCGATCAGCCATACGACCAGGGCTATCTGTACAAAGCACGCACCCATTGCGTAGGAATAACCCCGGGCCATAAACGAATAGTCCACCACGAACGGGATCAGCGATATCATCGCCAGGGCGGCGACCCGAATTGCCTTGGAGGAAATCGTTCTGTGAACAATATAAGCTAAGGAAAGCGTAAACAGTATCCCAGCCAGAAGAGAGGGTATGCGAATAAAGTGGTCATAATACGCGAAATATTCATGCGCATAGTACATCAGCACGGAGTTGAGGACATGATTGTTGGTTGTCGTAAAGACATTCACCGCTGTGAAAAGGTTTTGCGCAAAGAGGCGGAAGTTGGCTCGCTCGTCATAGGTAATGCCCGCAAAATCGGCCTTATAGATGCGAAAACCGATCGCAAAGACCAGCACCAGCAGAAACAGGATCGAGAGAATAGGGATGCGGCCCGAACGACGACCGGCGGCGCCTGTTTCTTCGCAAACGGGTTTGCAACTTGCTGTTCCCTTGGTCTTGTTCATCCAAAGCCCTTGCAGTTTCAGATGGAAACCGGCTAAACCAAAACCCGTCGGTACTCAACTGCAACAACCGGACATTACCTGAGGGTATGCCAGTGCTGTAATCCGCTTGCTGCATTCTAACCGGATACCGGGATCTTTGGTTCGTGCGACATGGCCTTTGACACTGCCGCTACGATACGCTGGTTTTTGAACTCTTACAACACGTACGCAGGTGCAAGATCACAATTTCACTCCGATGATCTTGGCACTGCGATTATACTGCCGTTTGACCGTTGCAATACTATCAGATGCTCGCTTTTTTGATGCACAGAACTTAAACACACGACGCAGTATTGTACCAAATCAGTAGACGATTGTCCAGCGTTTAGTGTAATTTTTTCCCAGCCTGTAAGAACTAACGGCTTTTCGGTTTGCACTTGGGCTGCTGTTGCGGAGGCCTGCATCGGGGAAACCATTAGGGCGGCGAAACCGCTTGACAGGGCTTACCTGTTTTGACAGAATGTAGCTATGTGCAGTCCTTTGTCCGATGTATGGTCCTTTGTCCGATTCAGACGCCTGAGCCCATATTCACAATGGAGATTTGTTTGTGAACACAGACTATCGTGAGATTTGCATCCGGTCCCTTCAGTGGGCCCGGAGCGACAATTACACCGGGTACAGCAAGTTTGACGCGTTAAACAGTCCTGTATTGCGGTTTTTAGGCAGTAAATCCCGCTTCCTGCGAGGTGGTTTTGTCTTTGCCCTGAGCCGGACTCCGCTGAATGTTCGGGGGCTGCTGGGGGTACAAAAAAAACAGAATCCCAAGGGTCTGGCACTTTTTGCCCGGACCTGTTTTAACCTCTATAAGACGACACAGGACGAGTCGTTCAGGGACGAGGGCCTTGAGCTTCTGGGCGTCTTGCTCGGGATATCCAGGCGCAAAGACTATAGCGGGCACTGCTGGGGTTACGACCATCCGTGGCAGAATATCGCTTTTTTCATCCCGCCTTACGAGCCCAACTGCGTCGTGACATGTGCCGCAGCCGAGGCCTTTTTGCAGGCCTACGGCATCACGGGCGATAAAGAGTATCTTTCGGTCTGCGAGTCGGTCGCGGATTTTATACTTCAGGATCTGACCGATATCGACGTCGGAGAGGGGATGCGGTGCTGTAGTTACGACCTGCACAGCTCGTGGAAGGTGATCAACGTAAACGCGTTTGCCGCTGCGTTTCTGGCTAAGCTGTATAAGATCACGCAAAACCCGGATTACCTCCAGCCCGCAGAACGGATGATGCGGTGGGTCATCTCGCAAAAAACCGGCTATCATGCGTGGTACTATACCGATCCCCCGGAGGCCTCGCGGATTACGCATGACAACTATCACACCGGTTTTGTGCTGGATTCCATACAGGAATATCTGGAAGTGCTTGCCGACCCGCAGATCGACCGGGACTGGTCCGACGGCCTTGAGTTTTATAAGTCGAACCTTTTTACCGACGACTGCGCACCTAAGTGGATGCATGACAGGCCTTGTCCGCACGATATCCACGGAGCGGCCCAGGGGATCATAACGTTTTCATTAGCATCGGCGCGGGATCCGGGACATCTGGATTTCGCCCGGAAGATCCTCGACTGGACGTTAGCGAATCTGTACGAACGGGGCCGATCCCGCTTTTATTATCAAAAAGGGCGGCGATGGACGAAGAAGTATACATTGATGCGTTGGTGCCAGGCGTGGATGTGTTACGCGATCAGCGTGTATAACCTGCATGAACAGGAAAGAAATCGTGAATGAACAGCCCGACGATCT
>DAOVVQ010000347.1 GCA_030637065.1 Planctomycetota bacterium | reverse complement strand
TCCGGTGGGAACATATCGAAATACTTCTGCGGAGCCACGAGAGCCGTGTGCGGCTTGGAGAAACCTACGCCCATAAAGAAAGGCTTTCCGCCGGCGTTTCGGTCGAGCTGACGAATCTTATTTACAGCCCATTCAGCGCTCTCCTCGTCCCGCATCGGGTCGCGGTCGGCATCGTTTACATAACGAAAAGGCTTATTCCGATTCGTATCCCACCAGCCGGTGTAGCCTGGCGCATCGGCGGAGGCGGGAATCTTCGGCACATCCGCCAGCGAGGCAAATGTCCCGTCAAGCGCACCGAGGCTGCCGTATTCCTTCGGAACCGATGAGTGTGGCGCCGGATTCTTTCCATCCCACGCCAGGGGACCACCGTAATTTTTGATACCGAACTCGGTCCACTCGCTGCCCAGGAGATGGTGCATCAGCTTGCCTGTCCCGAAAGCGGCGTAACCGTTTTCCCGCATAAAACCCATAATGGTCTTGCAGTTTTTCAGGACCGGATTTTGCATCCATTTGTCGAATCCGTAATTGCTCGATATGTGGGGATAAACACCCGTGAACATCGCCGCTCGAACCGGTGCGCAAACCGGCGCGTTACTGCAGGCGTTGGCAAAGATCACCGCCGAGTCCGCCAGCCGGTCGATATTCGGAGTCCGGGCCTGAGGATGCCCCCCGAAGACGCCCTCATAGTCGTTCAGGTCGTCACACATAATGAGCAAAACGTTATGCCTGACTTCATGTTCGGTCGATCCACAGGAAGTTTCGGCGAAAACACAAACCAAAGCCATCGCCACCATGGCCATCGCCGCAGACGGTATAAAATTGCGACGTGGAATTATTCTTTCTTTTTTCATTTTCATCTTTCGCTTGATCTCTTCGTTTTCAATGCAGGGCGAACCCGACTCCAATCCGGATATCCTCCGATTGGAATTTCCAATAGAACCTAAGAATCTTCGATCGCTATAGATATGGCTGGGGCGCCGAAGTCTGATCGGATGCCAGCTTCAGTTCGCCCGCTCCCTCTTATCACCAGCAGCCAATCGTTGTTGTCGGGTGCGGTGACTTCGAGCTTTTTGCCAGCCTTAGCCGAGCCGGCCCTGAGCAGGCCATCGAGACCCTCACCCGTTCGCGGATTGAACCAGCCGTAGCTAAACCTGCCGCCGGCGGCTTCGATCTGCACCTTCCCGCCGTGCTTGAGGTAGATCAAATATATCTCGCCGGGCTTATAAAAGACATAATCGTCTGTATTGGCGGTCATTTCATCGCCGCATTCCATATCCCAGAAGGGGATCTCGTATTCCTTGAAGAACTCCAGCGCGTAACGGCACTGGTTCCACATTTTTTCCCTGGTGCTGTAATCCTGGCACGTCAGGTCGCTGTGGGGGTGCTTATAGCCAAAATACCATTCGAGACCCGCTCCGCCAGCCATAATGTTGCCCCACAAGGCGTTCTTACGGGCGTTATCGTGGGCAGGATCCTCGGCATCTGTGATCAGCGAGTGTTGGGCATCCCCCGGCTCGTCGCAGGCTACGACCCATCGTTTGCCGGCGGCGATCGACTTGTCGATGTATTCCCTGGTCCTGTCGTGCACCCTGCTGAAATCCGGTTTATTTGTTTGCAGCGAAAAACCGGTCAGCTTCGATGCGCTCCCGAGCAGGTCGAAGTGGTCTTTGCCGTTATGAATGACTATGTGGTGCTGATAGGGATCGTGTGTCCAGAAATAGTTCGCCCAAGCCGCCTTTTGCGCCGTCGAGGCGTTGTTGATCTCTTCGCCGAGATTCCAGTTCAAAGCCAGGTGGTGACCGAAACGTGAGATCAGCTCCCGGTAGTAGAGTTTTCGCTCGACTCCCAGATCGCCTTTATCCAGCAGCAGCTCATTCTCGGTCTCCAGCGTCTTAAAGTGCAGATACATACCGATCTCATCGGCATGGTCGAACACGACCTCCCACTGGTCGAGCCGCGATACATCCATTCGCAGACGTTCATCGTAGGTGGTGTAGGGAAAAACGTTCTTGTCATCGCCTTCGATATTAAGCGTCAGGAACGAGAAGACATTCATACCTTCCGAAGCCAGGTAGTTAATCGCGCCGATAATGCCCTTGCCCTTTCCATTTTGCCAGGTCGGATCGCCCGGTTTCCAGTCCTTGATGTGCGGGCCCCAATCCTTGACAAGGTTGTCTTTCTGGCCGTCGGTCTTGAAGTCGCCGTCAAAGTCCTCGTAAGCCAGGAAGTTCTCCGGGGCATCGGCCCCGCATTTGAGAAAGTATTCTCCCGTCTCGGCAAAACGCAGATGGCCCTTGCCGACATATTGCAGCATACCTTTTCCCCGTAAGTCCCGCCCGGTCTTGTCAGTTGCAGCGATCTTGAATGAGCCGCTTTTGCCATCCATAAAGCCCGCGCTCATACCAGCGGCCTTGTCATCGCTGACGGCAACATTTTCACCCGTTCTAAACGAAACGCGATACTTCCAGGTGCCAACTTCGTCCGGCGCGAAATGGACCCGCCATTTATTGCCGCTATCGGCACTGGTATTGCCCGCATCTCCATCGGCTGCGAAATAGCCCGCCGCAAGATATGATTTGCCGCTGTTTCGGTGTGTGAAGCTGACGTTAAGACGATAGTCCAGAAAGGGATTCGGCTCAGCGGTTTCGCTCGCCTTAGGGCCATCGAAAGTCAGCGTCACCTTGTGCCACTTCTTAAGCTCCCCGCTCGTCTGTGCGCCCGCACCAATTTGGCAGAACGTAACCGCGATCAATACTACATACACAGTGAGCCATCGCGTCGTACGTTGTCCAGCCATGTAATCCCCTTTGCCTTTTAATGCTATTTTGATCTTTCTACCGAGAACTTCATAAAACGCCATAAGTATACAACAGGAATCCAGCGATGTCTCCCTTAATATCCGCAATAACTTACCGTGGGTGCACCAAGATTTTTAGGCACACTTTTTGACCATATCTTCCCAAATATCGCTGTACAACGCACATCTGACTTCCAGCATGGCTGACGCACCTTTTCGGCTCCAACGCATTCCAGAGCC
>DAOVVQ010000311.1 GCA_030637065.1 Planctomycetota bacterium | reverse complement strand
TATTTTTCAGACCCCATTGCCGGCTTTCGTCCTTTCAGCAATGCTGTTAGCGGTGGTAGTAATGCTTCGCCGCCGGGATTGCGAAAAGTACGGTTACAGGCTGCTGCTGGCGCCATTTCTCGTCGCGGCGATCGGATTTGCCGTGTCGCATTTTGTCGAGACGGATTACGAAAAGATCGACGCCGTCGTAAGCGGCGCCATCATCGCTGCAACCGATGGCGATGTCGAAGGTATCGGGGCAGTCATATCACCGGATTACTCCGACGCTATCCACAATTCCAGGGAGGAGCTATTAAGCTACTGCCGCCGTTTTTTCACAACGACCAGGATCGAGGCGATAAACAGACGCTTCAACAAGATCGTTATCAGCGGACCAGTCGCCACGACCCAGCTTCGCGTCCGCGTACACATGCAGTTACAACACGAATTCATGCCCGGCTCGGGCCTGCTGTTTGTGGAGATGAAATTGCATCTGGCAAAAACCGCCTCCGGAAAATGGCTCGTCAATCGCACCGAACTGGTCTCACTGAACAATCAGCCCTTTAGCTGGAAAAGCGTCAGATAGCGGCTGGGCGCAATAAATAATGAAACGCGGGAGGTCTCTCCCGCGGAGGGATGCGTACTGCGGGAAGCTGCCAACGCCCTCCTGCAGGAATGCAGGTGAAAAGCGAAGGACAGCTTCGCTGGATCACCTGGCAACGGCCTTGCGGTTTTCGACCACCGCTTCGATCTTTTCGAGCAGTTCGCTCAGGTCAAAGGGCTTTACGATATAATCGTCAATGCCGCAGGCGTTTGCCCGTGCGATATCCTGGGTCTGGCTGCGGGCCGTGAGCATTATCACGGAAATGTCCTGATTCTCAGGCTTCTTTCTCATCACTTCGAGCATCTCGAGGCCGTCCATCACGGGCATGATCACATCAAGCAAAACTACATCGGGCTTGTCCTGCTCAATCTTGTCCAAACCCTCCCTGCCGTTGCCAGCAGTACGAACATTGTACTCATTCATCTCGAGCCGGTCCTGAAGCGTCTGCACGATATTCGGCTCATCGTCGATGACCAGGATCTTAGTTTTGTCCGTCTTCTTTTTTAGTCCCAAAAAATCAAACATATCTGTTCTCCGTTGTTACCTTCGAGTCTCCGTCCTGCCCGATTCGTCAAAACATCTTTTCCGCCTGGCGTCTGGCGGCTTTTTCAAGCTCGCTAACGTCAAGCGAATCACCCGTGTAGATGCCTGTTGACAACATCGGCAGAATTGGGAGGTCTCCACAGTTTTTCCTTAGCCTATTACCCACAATTTTCCTGATTTTCTGCTTAACAGCGTCAATTCGCTCTTTTTGTGCGTTATTGACGACAAAAATAGCCTCAAAATCCTCGGTCTGAATGGCGAGATCGTCCTTGCTGAGCAGAAAATGGTCGCTCTCGGTCAAAAGTTCATTAATAATGGAGCCTGCTGCACCTTTTAGTTCCTCGCGGCGGTCGAGGGGAACATCAAAACCGACTATCATCAGGGCAAAATCGTCGGTCTTTTTGCCCACACGCTTCGCCAGAGCGGTCAGGTGCTTGTAAAGAACGATGAACGGGTCGGTCTTCGGAAGCGAAAAGTAGAATCGGCTGCCTTGATTCTCTTCGCTTTCGACCCATATCGAGCCGCCGTGAACCGCGATGATACCATTGCAAATGGCGAGCCCTAATCCGCTGCCCTTGGAGCCGGCGCCGGCCTGTCGCTCAATCTGATAAAACTTACTGAAAATATGGTCGTGCAGGTCCGCCGATATCCCAACTCCCGTGTCTTCGACAACAGTGACAACATCATCGCCGCTGTCATAGGAGCGAACCGTGATCTGCCCAGCCGATTCGGCGTGCTTGATGGCATTGTCGATAAGGTTACGCAGTACCTGGCAAATCCGCTGAGAG
Source organism: Planctomycetota bacterium (assembly GCA_030637065.1). GTDB lineage: Bacteria > Planctomycetota > Phycisphaerae > Sedimentisphaerales > Anaerohalosphaeraceae > DAOVVQ01. Next base: position 2,287 of record DAOVVQ010000311.1, on the reverse strand, counting down.
TCGGCATATACGGGCGAAATGTGGCCGTCAATCTCACAAATCAGGGCAATTTCCCGGGCATGGGCTTCGTGGACCGATTCATCTATCGTTTCGCTGATAATCGTGGCCATATTCGTCACGCGGCGATTTATGGGCATGCTGCCAGCCTCGAGTTTGGCCATATCGAGCAGGTCGTTTATCAGGTCCGCAAATCTGTGGCAGTCACTCTTCATCGCATGGAGATACTGGCGAGTCTTGCGGGTGATCTTGCCGGTTACACCCACTAAAATATTCGACACCGAGTTCTGTATGCTCGTAAGCGGAGTACGCAATTCATGCGAGATAGCCGCTATGAACTCGGTTTTGGCCCTTTCAGCGGCCATCTCCTCGGTCATATCGCGAACTATCACGACGTAGCCAAGGAAGTGCCCCCACTCATCGCCCATCTGCGTCCATCGCATCTGGAGTATCCTGCCTTCGGTCGATCCCAGGTTGAACTCCCCCGAAGCGTTGGTCCGGTCGTTGTCTTCGGTGACAAGCAGTTCCCTGAATCCGATCCTGTCCATCGCTTCGGTCAGCGTTTGCAGCGAATCGGTTTTCGCCAGACCCAACAACCCTTTCGCGGAAGGATTCGCTTTTTCCGCCTGGCCCGATCGGTCCAGGATTATCAGGCCCTCATTCATATTCTCGATGGCAACTTCCAGCTTGTTCTTTTCATACTCGACCAGCGACCGCATACCTTCATGCACCATGTCGAGCTGGTCCGACAGCGTGCCCTCGGCCTGATATTGAAGATCGGTGAGGCGGTCCTCGGCAAAATCCAACTCCCGCAGCAGACCGTGGAGTACGTCCTCCTTCGACAGTACCACGGTGCCGTCACCCTGAGGAATGTCGTCGTCGTCCTGGGAAATGTCTACGCCGACGCAATCGCATCCTACCTGCTGCATCTCTCGCAGGACATCCCTGACGGACATCTCGCCGCTGACGACAAGTCCGTCAAACTCGCCGGCATCAGCATCTCTGATCTGGCCCCGCGATCCGTCAAAACCAATTAGTTCCGATACACGTATCACTTCACAGCGATCCTTAACTTCAGATGGCGCATTAAGGCACAGACCGGCTATGCCCAAAGCTACACCGTATGTCCTATATCGGTCAGAAATCAGTGGGGTTTAATCAAAAAAACTGTTTGCATTAGACTGTTTTGCCCCAAATTAATGACCGGCCCCGGTCCCATAAGAATCGTAGATCCAGCCAGACATCGGCGTTTCCGAGTTCATCCTGTTGCAGGCCGTTCCGGTTTGCTGTGGCTCGAAATGCGTGGTCCAAACAATTCGTCCTGAAAAGCCTGATTGAATTGCGAGAAGATGCGGCCCTGACGGACCGGTATCCTGAATTAATATGCGAAATGCGGCACTGCGTGCTTATTTGCCCGACCCTTCACCCAGCCTGGCGTGCCTCTTTGATATTTGCAGGGCAACTGTATGCCCCATCGCCCGCCGTCATTCATTCAGCAGTTTAGCGGCTGTCTTGGCAAAATAAGTGATGATAATATCGGCCCCTGCCCTCTTTAGCGAAACAAGCGTCTCCATCATCGCGTCCGTGCGGTCGATCAGACCGGCATCGGCGGCGGCATTGAGGCACATGTACTCACCCGAGACATTATACGCCGCGATCGGGACGTCAAACTGCTGTTTGGCCCGATAAATAATGTCAAGATACGGCAATGCGGGCTTTACCATCACGATGTCGGCGCCTTCTTCGATGTCAAGGGCGATCTCCCTGACTGCCTCGTCCGAGTTGCCCGGGTCCATCTGGTAACTCCTGCGGTCGCCAAAACCCGGTGCGCTGTGGGCGGCGTCCCTGAATGGTCCGTAAAACGCCGAGGCATACTTTGCAGAATAGGCCATCACAGCCGTGTCGCTGAAACCGGCTCCGTCGAGGGCCGTGCGAATGGCGCCGACGCGTCCGTCCATCATATCCGAAGGCGCTATGATATCGGCTCCGGCGCGAGCGTGAGCAACGGCCATTTTCGCCAGGCGATCACACGTTGCATCGTTATCGATCTTGCTACCGGCGATCAGACCGCAGTGGCCGTGATCGGTATACGCACAAAGGCAGACATCCGTAATAACCAGCAGGTCAGGGGCGGCCTTCTTTATCGCCTTTATCGCCTGCCCAACGGCACCGTCAGCCGACCATGCCTCGGAGCCCTCGGCGTCCTTGGTTTGCGGCAGACCAAACAGCAAAACCGCACCTATGCCCAAAGAGGCAACCTCGGCAGCCTCTGCGCCGATAACATCGGGCG
>DAOVVQ010000319.1 GCA_030637065.1 Planctomycetota bacterium | reverse complement strand
TGTATGACGATGGGTATCAAGCTGCTGCTGGGTTTGATGCGACCCGCGAGGCTGGCAAGTGTAGTGTTATCCGGTGTTGCATAGTCGCTAATGCCTGAAATCCGCCAGCGGGTGGGCTATGTCACCGAGGGGCATCGGCTGTATCACTGGATGAAGATCGGCGAGTTGGAAAATTTCCAAAAAGCCTCCTTCCCCGACCAGTGGGACGGGCAACTGTTTGACGATATGCTCGATTATTTCCAACTTCCGCGCAAGAAGAAGATCAAGCATCTTTCCAACGGTCAGCGGGCGCAGGTTTCTTTGGGCCTTGCTATTGCGCCGGGTCCGGAGCTATTGATAATGGACGACCCGACGCTGGGTCTGGATGCGGCTATCCGGCGGCAGTTCCTCGAGGGGATGATCCAGTTGATCCAGCGTAAGGGCAATACGATCCTGTTTTCCAGCCATATCCTCAGCGACGTCGAAAGGGTTGCCGAGCGGATCGCGGTTATTGACAGGGGCACATTGCGGGCGGACTGCTCGTTGGCCGAGTTCCAGGCGGCGGTGCGTAAGGTGCTGTTTAAGTTTAACGGCTCGGTGCCGCAGGAAATTGACATTGCCGGACTGCTGCACAAAAGGCAAAGCGAAAAGGAGATGGAACTGATACTGATCGGTACGAGCGACGAGCAGATAGAGGCATGGGCGAAATCGGTTCAGGCGACGTTTTATAAGCAGATCGAGATGAACCTCGAGGATCAGTTCATCGAATACACGGCGCCGGAGAATGCGCGAAGATTATTTCAATGGGAGGTAAGCTGAGATGAGGTTTGTCGCTCTTTTCAAAAAGGAATTTCGTGAAATATTGCCGTGGATCTTGCTTGCGCTGTCGTTTTTTTTGTTCTTTGGCGGCTTAATATTGCTTGACAGGGTGCTGGGTCAGTCACGTCTGGAGCGGTGGTATGGCAATGCAGAGTCAACACCTATAGAGTACTATCGCCTGACGGGATCTTCTGTACTGAACGGTGTCGGGATGCTGTTTTTTCTCGTTTCGCTTGGGTTGGGTGTGATAATCGGGGTGCGTCAGTTCTGGATGCCTGTGTTTCTCGGGACCTGGGCCTATACGCTGCATCGGTCCAGCAGCCGGATGTCTATATTATTAGCGAAATTAGCGGCGGCCGCGGCTGGGTTTATCGTCGCCCTGGGCTGTCCGTGGACACTTGTCTATTGGTATGCGTCAAGACCGGGTGTTTTCGTCCTGCCTGCGGGCTTACGTGTCTTTGTCGAAGGCTGGATCTTCATACTGATGAGTCTGACGCTGTACTTCGGCATGGCCCTTTCGGGCCTCTTAGTACGGCGCGATGGTACGGAACAAAGATGTTCCCACTGGTCTTTGCGCTCATGGCACTGTGTATATCCTTTATGGACCTAACGCTTGTTCAGTGCGTGGTAGTCGTCGTTGTTGGCCATGTGATCTTCCTGCCGCAGATCATCCATTCGTTTTTGAGCAGAGAATTTTGACCTTAAGGATCGTCGATCATGAATGCAAAGCAAATATGCAAATATCTATCGTCAGTGACGAAGACAACGAGCTGGCTCATGCTTTTGCTCGTTGCCGTGATGTTAGCCGGCATGGTCATCGGCAACTTGACAGTCGGCATCGCTAACTGGCGGCACCGTCTTGCAAGGGAAAGTCTGGCCAAAGATGAGCAGGCTGAAAGCAAGGAACGGCCCATAGTCAACGGCAGCAAGGATTTTCTTCCGGACGGAGCGATCCATTTGTCGCTGAACGAGCCGGGCTATTGGTCTTCCCAGACCACGGATACATCAAATCGCAAAAAGGATATTTACAATCGCGACGGCGATCTTATCTGGAGCGGAAAGCAGGCCGATGTGCCGTTTACTTACCTTAAGTGGTCCCAGTCCTGGCAGAGCGGCAGGTATCAAATCGAGCGTGATGGGATTGGCCGTAACTTAATGCAATCGGTGTTTGGGATCAGGCCGGAATTCTCGCGAGGTCTGGTAATACCGGTTGTCCTGCCGCGGGGCGACGAACAGCAAGTTACGGAACGATGGCGATATGATCCGATCGCTGATATCTTTACCGGCTATGACGCTAAAGGCAAGATGATCGGTTATATCGGTTCAAACGGATTTGCGGCGTCCAGACAACAGGTAGAAGCGTTCGGCGAATTCGAGAGCATGACCGTTTGGTCTCCCACTGCCTCTGACAGCCCCTTTTTGGTTTGGCGTACCTTTGACAGGCTTTACCAGATCGACTTTCAGCGGCGCAGCACCGAGGTTCTCCTGGACGTACCCGGCGATCGGATCATGTCCGTTGCTTTTAACAAATGGCACGTATCCGAGGCCTACCAGGGCCCGTACCGTCCGGCTATATGCGTAACCACCGAAGCCGTCAGGCACTATTTACTGATGCGTCGGCCAAAACAGCTTCTGGAGCTTAACTTGCCTGAACACTTCCGGGAGACCGATAGCAGCATGAGCATGTGTGTTTATGAAAATAAAATATTTTTGAAAAACACAGGAACCCAAGGGCGGCCTTCTCGCGATGATATTGAAGCCTTTGAAAAATGGATGGAAGATTTTAACCGCAAGCCCAGGCGATACTGGGCCAACTTGTACCAACTCAGTGCCGACGCGGCGCCAGAGCTTGTTACTGAATTTAAGTGGACACGACCTCCGCGTCAAGGAAATGATGCTGTATGGAAAGCAGACAAAGAGTACAAGGCGTTTACGGAAAGGATATGGTCAAACGCTACAGCCACGTCGCCATCGCTGTACGATTTGTTGTGGCGGTGGTACTACAAGGGTTACAGGCGTTTCCGCGCCGATAGCTCGTTTAATGGGGCCGTTGCCGAGATATTGCACTTTACTCATCCCCGCAACCTCGGGGCGAACCTTTTTGTCACCATGATAATGGGCTGCCTGGCTGCCTGGCACGGCTGGGCGAGGCGTACCGGATGGGTGAGGTTTGCATTATGGCTGGTGTTTGTGGCGGCATTTAATGTCGCTGGGCTTATGACTTATCTGGCGCTGAACCACACGGTGTTGATTCGCTGCGCAAATTGTGGGAAACGTCGCGGGCTTGAAAGAGCTGACTGCCCGGCCTGCAACGCCCAATTGCCGAAACCTGTGCCGAGAGAGGTTGATCTGATCCTGCCCCAGCCGGCGTGAAGATATTAGCCAGATCGCCGCTATTTGCCTCTCTGGCCGTCCCACATCAGGACTTGCAGGCGTGATGAGAGGCGAAAACCTTCTCTTTTGCATAGCTCTGCGACCATCGCCATTTTTTCGAGGTAGTCCTGTCGCCTTTGGGCCTGGGGCATGAGATATACGCGGTCGCGGTCGACATTGGGGAGCTTCGCGAGGCAATCGTTGATCTCGCCAAGGTCGGTTTCGCTATCGACTACGAATTTTAGCTGGTAGTCGTAGGCGGCGATGAGCTGCTTTAGGGCGGCAATATCGAATCGTCTGGCCTCGTGCTCGGCTCTGGCTGGGCCGTTCGGCGGGGCGGAATTGGCGAGTTTCGGGCTGATACTCATCAGATCGCAGCGGAGGCCATCGACGAATTCTATCCCGCTGGTCTCGATCGTGACATGCTCATCGGCGCCGGCAACGCCATCGAGCCAGGCCTTCAGGCCCGGGCGAACCATCGGCTCGCCGCCGGTAACTACCAGGAACCGCCCATCGTGCGAACCGATGAACTCGCGTATCTCGCCGGCGCTATACTTTCGCCCGGCAGTTTCAGACCAGGCATACTTGCTGTCGCACCAGGCGCACCTGAGCGGGCAACCGGCCAACCGCACAAAAACACTCGGCACACCAGCCAAACGCCCCTCACCCTGCACAGAATAGAACATTTCGTTGACGATCATACATGTCTCCCAGCTATACGGATAAGAATTATTGGCTAATCACGCGGTACATATTTCACCGGGTCTGTCAGTCCTGCTTCGGCGAAGCCTTTTAGTCTTAGTCGGCAGGAGTCGCATTTTCCGCAGGACTGGCCTGCCTGGTTTGGGTCGTAGCAGCT
>DAOVVQ010000049.1 GCA_030637065.1 Planctomycetota bacterium | reverse complement strand
TCAGTATCAGCCATTGACCAAGCGGGGCAATAATGAGGTCGGCTCGAATTTCAATGACGATCCGCTGTGGCTGATCCTGTCTGTGACGGAGTATATCAAGGAGACGGGTGATTTTTCGATCCTCGAGAAACAAGTCCCGTTCGATAACGATGAGAATAATACCGCGACACTGTTCGAGCATCTCAAACGCTCATTTTATCATGTCGTTAATAACCTCGGTCCGCACAAGCTGCCTTTGATTGGTCGGGCGGACTGGAATGACTGTCTCAATCTGAATTGTTTTTCTCAAAATCCCGATGAGCCGTTCCAGACGACGGAAAACAAGACGGGCGGCACGGCGGAATCGGTTTTTATAGCGGCGATGTTCGTGCTCTATGGCAATGATTTTGTCGAGCTTTGCCGCAAGATCGGCAATAAAGACGAAGCCGGGCAGGCATTGGTCCATATTGGGGCTATGCAGGAGGCGATCGATGCTCACGGCTGGGACGGTGAGTGGTTTGTCAGGGCTTATGACTTTTTCGGCGATAAGGTCGGCAGCCGCGAAAGCGAGGGAAGCAGGATATTTATCGAGTCGCAGGGCTTTTGCATAATGGCGGGCGTCGGCCTCGAAGACGGGCGGGCTAAGAAGGCCCTGGATTCCGTTAAGAAGCACCTCGATTGCGATTATGGCATCGTGCTGAACAATCCGCCATTTACGAAATATCACATCAATCTCGGCGAGATATCGACCTATCCTCCGGGTTATAAGGAAAACGCCGGCATATTCTGTCATAACAATCCGTGGATAATGATCGCCGAGGCCATGATCGGGCGCGGCGATGCGGCTTTTGATTATTATGCGAAGATCGCTCCGAGTTATCTGGAAGATATTTCAGACCTGCACCGGACCGAGCCCTATGTCTACGCGCAGATGGTCGCGGGCAAAGACGCTTATAAGCCGGGCGAGGCGAAGAACTCATGGCTTACGGGGACGGCGGCGTGGAATTTCTTTGCGATCACTCAATATATTTTGGGTATCAGGCCCGGGTATGACGGGCTGATCGTTGATCCGTGTATTCCGAAGGATTGGAAGGGGTACAGCGTGACCAGAAAATTCCGGGGCGCAACATACGATATCGAGATCCAAAATCCCGATGGCGTCTCTAAGGGTGTTAAGCAGTTGATCGTCGATGGAAAGGAAGTTGGCGGCAATCTGATCAATTTACACGAAAAAGGAACTGCTCATAAGGTTACGGTTGTGCTTGGCTGAGGAGTTCGGTGCTAATATACTGTTTTTGTGCAAGGGGTCGATATGAGTGAAAATATTACGTTCAAGGAAAAATTCGGTTACGGATTAGGCGACCTTGCGTCGAATTTGTTTTGGATGCAGTTCGTTTGGTTTTTGAATTACTTTTACACGGATGTCTTCGGTCTTGCCCCAGCCGTTCTCGGGACGATGATCCTGGTGGTGCGGATATGGGACAGCATCAACGATCCGATGATCGGTATCATTGCCGACAGGACGAACACGAGGTGGGGTAAATTCAGGCCTTATATATTCTGGGGGGCGATCCCGTTTGCTATTGTCGGGACGATGACATTTACGACGCCGAACTTTTCGCCGGGCGGCAAGCTGGTTTATGCTTATATCACCTACTCGATGATGGTGCTGATCTACACGGTCGTGAACATTCCGTATTCCTCGCTGATGGGCGTGGTATCTTCGGACCCGAAGGTTCGGACGAGTTTCTCCCAGATGCGGTTTATCATGGCCTTTACGGGTGGACTGATCGTTCAGGCTGCGACGCTGCCGATGGTAGCGGGTTTCGGCAGCGGCGATCATTCGGTGATCCAAGCCGAATTGTTGGGAACACAAAAGGTTGTTGTCCAGGAAGTTGGCAATGGGGCGTCATTGCTAAAGATTTCGGCACTCATGTCTGATTACAAGAAGCCAAATTCCATTAAGAAAATTTTTGGCTTAATAGACGAGAAAGATTTCGGTCAATTTGAAAAGAAACAAACCTTTTATGTTAACACACAAGTATATTTCGATCAGCAATTTCAATATAAAAGATCGTACAAAAAACGTTTCGAGGATTCTGTTAAAGAATTTATAGCCCAGTTCTCAGAATCAGTGGATGATGAAAAGATTGATAATTTTGAGAACATAGAAGGATTCAATCTCGATGTTGAAAAGCACTATGCAAATTCCTACCAGAAAAATTTCAAAGAACATATTCAGCATTATATAGATGATACTAATAAACCATGCGAGATCATCGACAGAACAAAAGAATTTAGTGGGGTACGGCACCTCATTTCTGGATTTGACAAGACAAGTGTTGACTTATCTTCGCTTTTTACTGAGAAAGATTTCGAGAATACTCAATACACAATAGATGATCTCAAAAACGCCACCTTTTCAGTTGAAGTTATTAACGAGCAGAAGGGTTTTCAGTGGGCTATAGGTGTGTTTGCTACTGTTGCGGCGTTTTTGTTCTTTGTGACGTTTGCGACTACCAAAGAACGAGTCAGCCCCCCTGCCCAGCAGAAGACGTCATTACAGCGGGACCTTCTGGACCTGGTGACCAATGTGCCGTGGCTGATCCTGTTTTCGTTAGGGATCATCACTTTGTTCCATGTATGCCTGCGAAATGGCGCGATAATGTATTATTTCAAATATAACGTCGGCAATGAAAGGATCGCACCGCTGTTTATGCTGTCGGGGACATTTGCCAATCTGGTTTCGCTGTTCATAGTCGGCTGGGTCGAAAGGACCATGGGCAAGAAAAAGGGCTATGCCGCGATGATGCTGCTTACGGCGTTGCTAACTTTTGCGTTTTATTTTCTCCCGGAGACGAATATACCGCTGCTGTTGACCGTGCATATCCTGATCAATTTCGGGTTCGGTCCGACGGCGGCACTGGTCTGGGCGATGTATACCGATGCGGCCGATTATTCGGAATGGAAGACGGGCCGCCGGGCTACGGGTCTGGTGATGAGCGCTTGCACTATGGCGCAGAAATTCGGCTATACCTTTGGCGGGGCATTCGGCATGTGGATATTGACGACGATCGGTTATCAGGCCAACGCCGTCCAGTCCGCACGGTCGCTGGCTGGGATCAAGGCGATGGTGAGTTGGTATTCGGCGATACCCTGCCTTATCGGATTCGTATTGATCCTGCTGTATCCGCTGAGCGAAAAGAAACTTGAAGTGATAGAGGCAGACCTGAAAGCCAGAAGAGAGAGCGAATCTGCCGACTCCGAACAGAAGGAATCGTGATGAAATACGGGTTTTTTGACGATGACAAAAAAGAATATGTGATCGAGCGACCGGATACGCCCGGGTCGTGGAGTAATTATCTGGGCTCGACGAACTACGGTGCGATCATTACGAACAATGCCGGCGGGTACAGTTTCTATAAGTCCGCCGCTCAGGGCCGTTTTATGCGGCTGCGTTTTAACAGCATTCCGACGGATCAGCCGGGCCGCTATATTTATATTCATGATATGGGCAGCAAAGACTATTGGTCCGCTTCATGGCAGCCGGTTGGCAAAGGCCTCGACGAATATAAGAGCCAGTGCCGCCACGGATCGGCCTATACGACGATCAGTTCGCAGTATTCGGGTATCGAAACGGAGACGACGTATTTTGTTCCGTTAGGTCGCGATTTGGAGTGCTGGCTGGTGAAGGTTACCAATACCGGCGATAAAAGAAGGAAACTGCAGGCCTTTACTTATGTCGAGTATGCCTGCAACTGGAATGCAGCCGATGATCTGGATAATCTTCAGTACACGCAGTATATCAGCAAGATGGAGGTCGTCGATGGAATAATCGACCACGGCTCGAACGTCAACCTTCCTGAGATGCCTGAAAATTTTGAAGAAAAAGACCAGGGACGGCATACGTTCATGGCGATCGTGGGCGCTGAGGTGAGCGGCTATGATACCGATCGGGAGGCCTTTATCGGCCCGTACCGGACTTATGCCGATCCGATAGCAGTTGAAAATGGCAAGTGCAGCAATTCATTAGCATCCGGCGGCAACCCCTGCGGCAGCCTCCAGTTTGATATCGAACTTGAGGCCGGCGAAAGCAAGGAAGTGGCTGTGCTGATGGGGGTCGGAAAGGCTGAATCTGCAGGAAAGCGGGCAGTCGGTGAGTTTTCCGATATTAGCAAGCTGCATGAAGAATTTGACCGGCTCAGACGGCACTGGCACGGGCGGCTTGCGAATTTGACGGTCCAGACGCCTGACGCCGAGGTCGACAGTATGCTGAATATGTGGAGCCCTTTCAATTCGCTGATGACCTACTCATGGTCGCGGGCTGCCAGCCTGGTTTATTCCGGCGCTCGCGATGGCCTGGGCTACCGCGATACCGTTCAGGATATGTTAGGCGTGATGCATAATATTCCGGAGGAAGTTGGCGGGCGACTTGAACTGATGATAACCGGTCAGGCGTCGACCGGCGGCGCGATGCCTGTCGTCAAGCCCTTTGCGCATGATCCGGGCTCCGAAAAAGCGCCGCAGGAGAGTGAGTACCGCTCCGACGATTGCCTGTGGCTGTTTAATACGGTTCCAGCCTATGTAAAGGAAGTCGGCGATATCTCGTTCTATCAGAAGATTTTGCCCTACGCCGACAAGGGCGAAGATACCGTGTTGGGGCATTTGAGGCGGGCGATTGAATTTAATCTGGAGCGGTCGGGGGCTCATGGCCTGCCCTGCGGTTTATTTGCCGATTGGAATGACTGTCTTCAGTTGGGGCAAAAAGGCGAATCTGCGTTTGTGGCGTTTCAGTTACGTTTTGCCTTGAAGACTTATATCGAAATATGTGAGCTTTTCGATCTTGGCGATGAGATTCAGTGGGCAAGAGAGCATCTCGATGAATTGGACGGGAACCTCCGGAAGCATGTTCTGGATGGGCAGTGGTTTTTGCGGGCCTATCGTCAGGATGGCTTGAAGTTCGGGTCAAAAGAAAACGAGGAGGGCTCGATATTTCTTAACCCCCAGGCATGGGCTGTTATCAGCGGGCATGCCTCTGCCGAGCAGGCTCGGGAGGCTATGGATGCGGTTAATGAGCAGCTTGCCACGCCGTATGGGGTGATGCTGTGTGCGCCGCCGTTTGTTAACAGCGATCTTAATGTTGTGAGAGCGACGTTGTTTAATCCGGGGATGAAGGAAAATTGCAGCATTTTCAATCATACTCAGGGCTGGGCGGTCATCGCCGAGGCGATGTTGGGCCGGGGAGACCGGGCGTTTGAATATTACAAGGCCTATCTGCCGGCTGCTTACAATGACAGGGCTGAAATTCGCCAGATCGAGCCCTATGTATATTGCCAGTCTACCATCGGCAAGTACAGCGAGCATTTCGGGGCGTCGAGGCTTCCGTGGCTAAGCGGGGCGGCGACGTGGGCGTATTATGCCGCAACGCAGTATATTCTGGGTATTCAGCCGGATTATGACGGATTGATCATCGATCCGTGTATTCCTTCCGGCTGGGGCGGTTTTTGCGTTGTGCGTAATTTCCGGGATGCGACTTACCGCATCGAAGTAAAGAATCCCGATCATGTAAATAAAGGTGTTAAACAGATCACCGTCGACGGTCGGGTGATCGAGGGTAATATGGTTCCGGCATTTGAAGAGGGCTCGGAGCATAGCGTTGAAGTAATAATGGGATAAGATATGACAAAAAACAAATCGTACTCTTTTATAGATTTACTGCTGTATTTTTGCGTGCTAATCGTATCGTCGCATCAAGCATACGGCATAAGCGGCCCTTCGCCGGATATTCGCCTCAATCAAGTGGGGTTTATCGCAGGCCAACCAAAACGGGCGGTCGTCAAAATCGATTCGACGGATTTCGTTATCAAGACGGCATCCGGCAAGAAAACGGTTTTCCAGGGCAAGCTCGACGAACCTCGCTATTGGCCCTTCTCCGGTGAGAAGGTTCGCGTTGCGAATTTCAGCGAATTTAATGAGCCAGGGACTTACCGCCTGTGGGTTGGCGGGGCTTATTCATACGATTTTGAGATATCCGGTAAGGTTTTCAATGAGCTGATGAGCGGGGCATTAAAGATGTTTTATTACGCCCGCGCTTCGAGCGATCTTCCGGAAAGATATGCCGGCAAATGGCATCGCAAAGGCGGCCACCGCGATACGGCTGTGAAGGTCCATGCGTCAGCGGCAAGTTCATCCAGGCCGGCGGGGACGGCTATTTCCTGTGCCAAGGGCTGGTACGATGCGGGAGACTATAATAAATACGTGGTCAATTCGGGCATTTCTACGTTTACGCTGATGGCTTTGTACGAGGCGTTTCCCGATTATATGAGGCAGGTTTCTTCCGGGATCCCGGAAAGCGGCGATGGCGTGCCGGATATTCTCGACGAGGTGCGGTGGAACCTTGACTGGCTGGTCTCGATGCAGGATCCCGGTGACGGGGGCGTTTATCATAAGCTCACCGCACCGAAATTCGGCGGTCACGTCATGCCGAAGGACTCGAAGCAGGAGCGATTTGTCACGGGGAAATCGACCAGTGCGGCCCTGAATTTTGCGGCTGTGATGGCGCAGGCGTCGAGGGTATATGCCGAATTCGATAAGGCGTTTTCAAAGAGGTGCCTTGAAAGATCGCTGCGTGCGTGGAAATGGGCGAAGGCGAATCCTTATGTCAGGTACAAACAGCCGGCGGATATCGAGACGGGAACTTACGACGATCACTCGGTCGTCGACGAGTTCGCCTGGGCGGCTACGGAGCTTTATATCACGACGAAGGAGGACGGCTACTTTAAGGAATCGAATCTCCTGTCGCTGCAGATGCAGGTCCAGATTTGGGACCAGGTCTCGCCTTTAGGGTATATTTCTTTGATCCACAACAAAGACAGGCTGACATCGGCCGTTGATATCGACGTTGTCGAACAGCGATTCGTTGCATTTTCGGATTTTGTCCATTGGTTCTATACGCGGTCGGCTTATCACACCTCGAACGAGCGTTTCGAATGGGGCAGCAACGCCTTCTTCATGAACGAAGCGATGATCCAGCTTGTAGCCTACCGTATAACCAATGACAAAAAGTATTTCGATGTGGCGGTCGGCAACCTCGATTATATTCTTGGCAAGAACCCTTTGAATAAATCCTACGTGACGGGCTTCGGTGACGATCCGCCGATGCATATTCACCATCGCATTTCAATTGCCGACGGTATCGCCGAGCCTGTCCCCGGCATGATGGTCGGCGGCCCCAATCCGGAGGATGTTATAGACTGCGGGTCCGACGCCTACCCATCCCCGCTGCCAGCGCTGTCATATAAAGACAACGAATGCAGCTATTCGACCAATGAGGTTACTATCAACTGGAACGCACCGTTGTCTTATGTCGTTGGCTCGATCTGCGCGATCACTCAGAATACGCCTATCGGCAATCTTCCAAAGATAAGTATCGACGGCAACAAATTGGTTACGCCGGATGGCGAGCGAATAATATTCAAAGGCGTTGCCTTACCTGACATGTTCCGTCTGGACGAAACGGGGTATTGGAATGGGAAATATTTCGATGAGATCAAGGCGTGGAACTGTAATATTGTCAGGGTGCTTATTCCTCCGAGGTCGTGGAGGGCCTATGGGAAGGAAAAGTTTTTCGAGTTGATCGACAGGGCAATCGTACTGGCAGGCCAGAGGGGCATGTACATTATTATCGACTGGCATTCGATGGGTAATCTCAAGGACGAGCTTTTTCAGAAGGAATCCAGGATAACTTCGATGCGGGAGACGCTTGATTTCTGGGCGGCTGTGGCTAAGAGATACCGCGGTGAAAACACGATTGCCTTCTATGAGATATTTAACGAGCCGACGGATGCCTTTGGCAAATTGGGAGAATTGTCGTGGGACGACTGGCGGGCGATCGCTAAAAAAATCGTCAATGAGATTCGCAAATACGATACCGGGACGATCCCCGTCATAGCGGGGCTAAACTGGGGGTACGATCTTTCACAGGCGGCGGAAAAACCCTTTGATATCGAGCGTATCGCCTATTCGGTGCATCCTTATCCGCAGAAGGCTGACGAACCGTGGGAAGAGAACTGGGAAAAAACGTGGGGATTTGTAGCCGATAAATATCCGCTGATGGCCCTGGAGTTCGGATATAATATAGAAGGCGAGCGTGGGGCCCATATTCCGGCGTTTGCTACCGAAGATTACGGCAGGCGAATTATCAATTATTTTTCAAAGAAGGATATCTCCTGGACGGTCTGGTGTTTTGACTGGCTGTGGACGCCGACTTTGCTGAAAGACGAAACTTTTGAGCCAACTGACACGCAGGGGGCATTTTTCAAGAATGTGCTGCAGAATAATATTACAAAGTTCGAGACTACCGAGTCGAAGGTGTCGCCGCAAAAACAGACGACCGCAAATTGAGTTTTTATAAAGGTGAGCAAAAAGATGAATGGATATAAAATTTCCCGTCGTGATTTTCTAAGGGCCGCTGGGATTGCCGCTATCGCTATGGGTTTGCCTGCGACAGCTAAGAAAACAAAGCCGGTGAAACCGAATATAATATTCTTTATCGCCGACGATATGCGGCCTGAGATGTTTAACTGTCTGGGCCAGGGCAAAGGCAGGAACCTGACCCCTAATATCGACCGTCTGGTCTCGGAGGGTACGATCCTGACGAACCAGCACGTGGTTTCGCCGGTTTGCACGCCGAGCAGGTATAACTGTCTGACGGGCAGGTACGCCAGCCGGGCAACCAATGAGGAGTTCACGAGCTTTACAAGGAAAAACGACGGACAAACCGTTATCCAGTGGAACTCGTTTATGACCTCGAAAGATGTTACGCTCGCCAAACTGCTGAAAAGAGGCGGCTATACGACCGGCATGGTCGGCAAGAACCATGTTGTCGAGGTCAAGGATTTTTATCAATTCCCGGACTATGACGCCGATGTCAAAAATCCCGCGATCGTAAACAAGCTGAAGATCAATTCCAACAAGATAAAGGCGGCGATCAAGCAAACCGGTTTCGACTACGTGTCAAGCGTCTATCACAATAATCCGAATTTCATCGGCCTAAAAGAGCTTGCCGTTCAAAATCTCGATTGGATAGCGAAAGGCGGCCTTGATTTCGTTGACCAGTGCAAAGACAAACCGTTCTTCCTGTATTTTGCGACGACGGTTCCTCACGGCCCGACGGAGGATGACAGGTCATGGAACGCCGACCCTTTGATCACCGCTGACGGCTATCTGGACAGGCCCCTGGATGTCCTGCCGCCGCGGGCGTCGATCCCGAAAAGGCTGAAAAAAGCAGGCATCACCGGGAATCACCAGAAGAATCTCCTTTGGCTGGACGATGCGTTGGGGGCGCTGCTGAATAAGCTGGAAGATTACGGGATCGATGACAATACGGTCGTGTTTTTCTTTAACGACCATGGCCAGACGGGTAAGGGAACGGTCTATCAGGGAGGCGTTTATAATCCGTCGATCGTATGGAAGAAGGGCGGCTTTAAGTGCGGTGCTGAGACTGATGCCCTGATCTCGAATGTGGATTTTGCTCCTACGATCCTGGATATGGCGTCTGTGGATTACCGGAAGGTTAAGTTTGACGGTGTGAGCTTTAAGGGTGTGCTCGACGGCGATAACGATAAAGGTCGCGATTCTTTGTACTTCGAGTTGGGCTACGCCCGGGGCGTCAGGAAGGGTAACTTCAAATACGTAGCAGTTCGCTATCCGGACTATACGAAGGAATTCACCATCGAGGATCGGCAGGAACTTCTCGACGATTACAATAAAGAGCGTATAAGGATGAGTATGGTCGTCGTTAACGAAGACCCGTCCAAGCCGTTCAGCCATCTGTGCATGATACCCGGAGGCGGGCACGCCGAACATGAATCGACCGGCAAATACGAAGGCTATTACGACGCCGATCAATTGTACGACTTATCCAGGGACCCGGGCGAGCAGAATAATCTGGCTAAGGACCCTGAGTATAAGAAGAAATTAGCGGAGATGAAAAAAGAGCTTCGAAAGTATCTCGACGATCTGCCGGGAGAATTTCGCCCGTAAATTCGGAGGCTGTAATGTCATTATCAAGACGTGAGTTTATAAAAACCTGTGGCAGGATCGGGGTGGTTTCCTTAGCTGCCAGTGGCGGATTGTTTGCGAAGGAGACCGCCAGGAGGCCCAACGTGCTGTTTATAGCGGTTGACGACCTGAAGCCGATCCTTGGTTGTTATGGCGACAGGCAGGTTAAGTCTCCCAACATTGACCGGCTGGCCGAAAACGGTTTTGTGTTCCTGAATAATCATTGCCAGGTGGCTGTGTGCGGCCCAACGAGGGCGAGCCTGCTTACGGGCCTTCGACCCGACACGACAAAGGTATGGGACCTCAAGACAAGGATGCGCGATATCGACCCTGATATCCTGACGCTGCCGCAGCACTTCAAACAGAATGGCTATACGACCGTTGGCATGGGTAAGATCTTCGATTATCGCTGCTGTGACGGCATGGGTACGCAGGACAAGGCTTCGTGGAGCAGGCCGTTTGTATATGTTCCGGAGAACAAGTACGCCAGCGAAGGCAAGATCACGTCCAATCCCACAGAGGAGGATCGTGTCAGGAATAATAAGCCGTCGACGGAGTGTATCGATGTGCCTGACACCGATTATTTCGACGGCAAACTGACTGTTGCAGCCGTTGATAACCTGAAGATCCTGGTCGAGGGCAACAAGCCGTTTTTCTTAGCGGTGGGTTTCAAGAAACCGCATCTGCCATTTACCGCTCCGAAAAAATACTGGGATCTTTATAAGCGGGAGGATTTTAAGGTTCACCCGTTCCAGCAATTCTCGAAGAACGGGCCGGAATTGGCCTATCACAAGTCCAGCGAATTGCGTAACGGCTATACGGATGTTCCGCTGGCTGGGCCGTTTTCCGAAGATAAGCAGCTTGAAATGATCCATGGCTATTATGCCTGTGTTTCTTTTGTCGATGCTCAGGTCGGCAAGCTGCTCGATGAGGTGAAAGAGCAGGGGATCGCCGACGATACGATCGTGGTTTTGTGGGGCGATCACGGCTGGCATCTGGGCGATCACGGCCTTTGGTGCAAGCATACGAATTTCGAGCAGTCTACGCGTTCGCCATTGATATTTTCGACTCCGAACAGGAAATACAGGGGAAAGTCGCAGTCGCCGACGGAATTCGTGGATATTTTCCCGACTTTATGCGACCTGGCCGGTCTGGATACGCCCCGGCAGCTTGAAGGGGCGACGCTGGAGCCGATCCTTAACGACCCGAAGGCCTCCGTTAAAAAGGCGGCTGTCAGTCAATTTCAGCGGGGAAGCGGGGTTATGGGCTATGCCTATCGCGACAGGCGATATCGCTATATTATCTGGCAGGAGAAAAAATTCTACGAGGGGCAAACCGACGGGCCAATAATCGCCCGTGAGCTATATGATTACCAGACCGATCCGATGGAAACCGTCAATGTAGTGGATGATCCCGAATATCGAAAGGTCGTTCGGCGGTTTGAAAAAATAGTCAACAATATTTAATAGGGTAAGGGAACTATGAAAAACAAGCATCTCCCCAGCCGGAACTTATTATTTCGGGCCGTCTTAATCGCGGGCCTGGCCGTTTTTTGTGCGATCAGTGTGAAATCCATGGCCTCTACGCCCCCGCAGAGGCCGAATATTCTTTTCATCGCGATAGACGATCTGCGTCCTCAATTGGGCTGTTATGGCTTTTCGCAGATGAATAGCCCTAATATCGATCGGCTGGCGGATAGCGGCGTGCTGTTCGAGCGGGCCTATTGCCAGCAGGCGGTATGCCTTCCCTCGCGGATCAGCCTGATGACCGGCCTGCGTCCCGATACGACGAAAGTTCAGGACCTGCATACCGATTTTCGTAAGACCGTTCCGGACGCCGTGCTTTTGCCGCAATATCTGAAAAAACAAGGCTATTACACTGTGGGCATGGGGAAGATACTGCACACCGAGGAGCCTTCGGCGTGGGATAAGTGGCACGATATCAAAACCGAGCGGCAGATCAGCGCCTATTTCACCGATGAGGCCCTTGAATATATCGCCGAGCGGACCGCTGAGGCCGAAAAGTTGAAAATAAAAAGTGCTGATGTCCGCAAATTCACCAAAGGCCCCGCTTTCGAGATGGCTGATGAGCCTGATAGCAGCTACCATGACGGGGCCATGACGGATACAGCCATAGAGTTCCTTCGAGATCGAAGCGATCAGCCCTTCTTTTTGGCTCTGGGCTTTAAGAAACCGCATCTGCCATTCGTCGCTCCGAAAAAGTACTGGGATATGTATGATCGCGAGAGATTGCCGCTGGCCCCGAACCGCTATCCGCCCAAGGGCTCGCCGCCGATCGCTCATATGAGTTGGGGCGAACTTCGGGCATATAAGGATATGCCTAAGGATTACGACGAAAATGTCACTTCCCGGCAGGCGAAGGAGTTGATCCATGGCTATTACGCCTGCGTGAGTTTCGTTGATGCGCAGATCGGTCGGCTGCTGGATGAGCTGGACAGGCTGAATCTCAGCGGCGATACGGTTGTGATCCTCTGGGGCGATCACGGCTGGAAGCTCGGCGAGCATGATATGTGGTGCAAGCACACGAACTACGAAAACGATGCCTGGGTGCCGATGATCATTCGCAGCCCGGGCCGGCATAAACCCGGCACACGAACAAAGGCCCTGGTCGAGCACGTCGATATCTATCCGACGCTTTGCGAGTTGGCAGGCGGGAATATCCCGGACTACTGCCAGGGCAGAAGCTTCGTCCCTCTTCTTGCGGACCCGGATAAACCGTGGAAAGAGGCGGCGATCAGTCAGTACCCCCGCTCTCAGGGCGGCAAGAGCTATATCGGCTACTCTATCCGAACCGAATCGTATCGCTATGTGGAATGGATCCAGAAGGATACGGGTGAAACTTTCGCCAGAGAGCTGTACGACCATGAGAAGGACCCTCAAGAGAATCAAAATCTTGCCGATGACGCAGGCTACAAATCGGTTGTGCGCCGCCATCACAAGATCGCCGCTGAATTATGGGAGAAAAGCAGGGAAAGGAAATAAATATGACGTTTGATCGTATCGGATTTATGAAGTCAATGTCGATGGTTGCGGTTGTTGGTGCGTTTTGTTTCGCTGCATACGGGGCGCCTGAGAAAAAGCTGAACTTCGTTTTTTGCATAGTGGACGACCTCGGCTGGAAGGACATATCCTGTATGGGTTCGGATTTTTACGAAACGCCTGCCATCGACCGGCTTGCGAAGGACGGTGTGTTGTTCACGGATGCTTATCAGGCCGCTCCCCGGTGTGTTTCATCGCGGACCTCGATCATGACGGGTAAGTATCATTACAGGCCGGGGATAAAAAGCGGCGACGGGCTCGCGATCGAGGAGGTGACGATCGCCGAGGCCTTTAAGGAGGCCGGGTACAGGACATTTTTTACGGGCAAGTGGCACCTCGGCAAGAAGGGGTATTATCCCCAGGACCAGGGTTTCGATATCAATAAGGGCGGCTGTGAGTATGGATCGCCGCCGACGTATTTTCATCCTTACAGCAAGGGCAGCCTGGCAACGCCGCCCGGACTCGAGGGAGGCAAGGAGGGGCAGTATTTGACCGATCGGCTGACGGATGAATCGATTAAGTTCCTGCGAGATCATGTAAAGGAGCATCCGGATAAGCCGTTTTTGCTTTGGCTGTCGCATTATGGCGTTCATACGCCCTTAGAGGCCAAGGAGAAACTGATAAAAAAATACGAGAAGAAGCTGGCCTCAATGGCCAAGGACACCGGTCCCGATTATATTACCGATTATACCGGCAAGGTGAAGATGAAGCAGGATATTGCCGTTTACGCAGCCATGATCGAAAGCGTCGACGAGAGCGTGAAAAGGATTCGGAAGGAGCTTGAAAGATCGGGGTTGGCTGATAATACCGCTATAATTTTTACCTCTGATAACGGCGGGCTTTCAACGACGGCGGCGACATCGAACAGACCGATGGCGACCAGTAACCATCCGCTGAGGACGGGCAAGGGCTGGATATATGAAGGCGGGATCAGGCTGCCGCTTATTGTGTTTTGGCCCGGTGTGACGAAGGCCGGTTCTGTAAGCGATCTGCCTGTAGTTGGGACGGATCTTTATCCGACAATGCTCGATATAGCGGGTCTTCGCCCAAGGCCCAAACAGCATATTGACGGCGTGAGTTTTGCTCCGATCCTGAAAGGCGATAAGTCGTTCAGACGCGGGCCGATCTACTGGTATTACACCTTTGCCAAAGACGGGACCGGCAACCCGAGTATGGCTGCTGTTCGCGATGGGGATTATAAACTCGTCGAGATATTGTTTGAAGACAAGGCCGAGCTTTACGATCTAAGCGATGATATCGGCGAGCAAAATGACCTGGCAGCCAGGGAGCCGGAACGAACGAAGAAAATGCGGGGTATGCTCCGGGACTGGGCAAAGGAGACCGAGGCTGCTTCATTGTGGAAGAACAAGAACTTTGTGGAAACCAATAAAGCACTTTTGGAAGCGATCAGGAATAAGCGGTAAGGAGAAGGTCTATGATCGATAAGAAGGAAAGTCGCAGGGATTTTTTGAAAAAGTCAGGCCTGACAACGGCGGCTCTTGCTGTTGGGGCTGGTTTTCAATTTCCGGGCAGATCGTATGCGAATAGCCCGAAACCTCCGAACATCCTGTTCATTGCGATTGACGACCTAAAGCCCATTCTCGGCTGTTATGGCGATCGCCGGGTCATTTCGCCCAATATCGACGCCATCTCAGCCGGAGGGACGACTTTTCTCAACAATCACTGTCAATATCCGGTCTGCGGCCCTTCGCGTGCCAGCCTGATGACCAGCCTCATGCCCGAGGTGACGGGCGTGATAGGCTTTAAGCAAATGCGGGCGATCATCCCGGATGTCCTGACGCTGCCGCAGCACTTCAGGAATAACGGCTACGAAACCGCGGCGACCGGCAAGATCAACGACCCCCGCTGTGTCGAAGGCGGCAGGACAAAGGACGATGAGCCTTCATGGTCGATCCCCTACCGGACGATCGCCTATGACGGCATGTATAAGCAGGAGGTCAAACTCGCCTGCGAAGCACCCTCGATCGATGACTCCGAGCACGAAGATTCGCGGATATGCGACGAAGGGCTCAAGTTGATGCGGCAGATAGCAAAAGCCGACAAGCCGTTCTTTCTGGCCGTTGGCTTCAAGAAGCCGCACCTGCCTTTCCTCGCTCCGAAAAAATACTGGGATCGTTACAAACGCGAGGATTTCAAGATCCATCCGTTCCAGCAAAAGAGCAAAAATGCCGTCGAATACACATGGCATAATTCCGAGGAAATGCGGGGATATGCCGGCATTCCCGATGAGGGCGACATCAGCACTGACAAGCAGTTGGAGCTGATCCACGGCTATTACGCATGTGTAACGTTTATCGACAGCCAGGTAGGCCGGCTCACCGCGGAGCTAAAGAGGCTGAAAGTTTCCGATAATACTATTATCGTCCTCTGGGGAGATCACGGCTGGCATCTGGGCGACCATAACCTCTGGGGAAAGCACACCAATCTGGAGCAGGCTGCGAGATCACCTTTGATTATCGCCGCCCCCGATTTTGGCAAGCCCGGCAAGACGAATTCGCCTACGGGTTTTCTTGATATATTCCCGACCCTTTGCGATTTGGCGGATCTGCCGACACCCGAAGAGCTGCAGGGCAAAAGTCTGACACCGATAATGAAGAACCCCAAAACATCGGTTCGAAAAGGCATCGTCACGTTGTTCAGACGAGGAGCTATCGGATATGCCTATCGCAACAAACGGTACCGCTATATCGAATGGGTGAAAAACAACGAGGGAACGGTTGCGCGGGAACTGTATGATTACGAAACCGATCCATTAGAAACAGTCAACTTAGCCGGCGACGAAAGGTACAGGTCATTAGTGAAAGATCTGGCAAAAGATCTAAGGCAAGAGGGCATCGGGTGCCTGCTACTGGATACCGAGGGTAATTAGGGCTTGCTGAATAAGGAAGCTCCTGATTTTGCAATTCGCAATCCCTAACCCCTTCCATGTCTTTAATGTCGCAAGCGTAACAATGTGCCGGTTACTTTCCGTCAGCCGTCTGTCACTGCGCGCAGACTGATCCCGCTTGAAAGATATATGGCGAAGGGTTTAACCGAAGAACAAATGCTATGCAGGCTTCGATCGGTCGATTAATGTTCTTCGACGTAACTGCTCACCTGTTCTATCAGTTCCGAGATAACTTCAAAGCATTCACCTGTTTTTTGCCTGATGACAGGCCTTCTGATGACGACAACTTTTATTCCGCACGCCCCGGCGGCCTGAAGTTTTTCGGCGACACCTCCTGCCAGACCGCTGTCTTTGGTAACGAGAACGTCTATGGAATGTTTTTTTATCAATTCGATATTGCATTTGGCCGTAAAAGGCCCCAGCCCTGCAATTATAGCGTCCTGATCGACACCGCTATCTCTGCAACAGGCTATGGACTCTTCGCCTGGCAATACGCGAACATAGAGTTTCGAGCCCGTATCCCTCGCGGCTTGGACATAAGGTGCAAGGTTTCTTGAGCCGGTCGTAAGCAGTATCCTATGGCCGATCCTGAAAGCAAGCTCTGCGCCGTCTTCGTGGCCATCGGCAAATTCGACATCGCATCCGTCGTAATCGGCGCCGGGCCTTTCATATCTGAAATACGAAATATTCATCCGGGAGCATGACTCGACAGCATTATTATGAAGCTCCTCGGCATAAGGGTGGCCGGCGTCAACTATTGCGGTTATGCCTTCTTCGGCGATCAATCCGCACATCGCGCCTGCGTCGAGACCGCCGTAGCGAAGACGAATACCACCGCTCAAATCCCAGCCGGACGCCGAGTCGGTCAGGTTCGAGATAAGCACCTCAATGCCGTTTTCCGCAAGAAGATTGGCTATTTCGGGCGTTTCGCTTGTCCCGCCGAGAAGTAGTATCATATTCGGTAGCCTCGCTGGGTAAGAAAAATATCGCCATAGACGCGGCTGGTCGAATTGCCTATTATAACAATGCTTCGCATCCCGATATCGAGATCGAGAAAGCTGCCGAGATCCGAGATGACGGTGTGCTCATCGTCCGTACCAACAGAGGTCGCGACCCCTACCGGCGTTTGCGCGGGCCGGAACTTCCTGAAAATATCGGCAGCCTGGCACAATTGTTTAACGCGTTTTCTGCTTCGCGGGTTATACAGAGCAACCACAAGATCCGCCTCGGCAACCTTCTCCAGCCGAAGCCTGATCTGCTGCCAGGGCACGAGCAGATCGCTAAGGCTTATGCAGGCGTAATCGCACATCAAGGGCGCCCCGAGACCGGCTGCGGCGGCATTGGCGGCGGAAACTCCCGCGATAATTTCTATCGGAAACGTAAAACCCTTCTCGTGGGCCAGTTCCAACACCAGCCCCGCCATACCGTACACACCCGGATCGCCGGAAGAAAGGATCGCAACCGCCCAGCCC
>DAOVVQ010000280.1 GCA_030637065.1 Planctomycetota bacterium | reverse complement strand
GGAACAATGTTCTTCTGCAAACGGGCTCACAGCAGCGATCGAGCGTTTATTTCCGCAAGACATGCGAGCTGGTACGCAATGGGCGGATAGGGAAATTGCAGACTATCGAGGTTGTAGTCCCAACCGATAATGGCCGCGGCGAATCGACTCCGATGGAGGTGCCGAAAAACCTTAATTATGATATGTGGCTTGGTCCTACCGCAAAAATGCCCTATACGGAGCATCGCGTCCATCCGCAGGAAGGATTCGGCAGGCCCGGTTGGCTTCAGATCGAGCGGTACTGCCGTGGCATGATCACCGGCTGGGGCGCTCACATGTACGATATCGCTCAATGGGCCCTCGGTGTCGATCTGGACTCCGGCCCGGTAGAGGTCAAGGCCACGGCTGAATTTCCGGATCGGGGGCTGTTCAACGTTCATGTCGGGTATGAGGCCCAGGCTGAATATGCCAACGGCGTGAAAATGATCTCTCACAACGGCAAGGCGGGAGTGAAGTTCATTGGCACCGATGGCTGGCTATGGGTTCAGCGAGGTTCATTTGACGCACCCGACCGTAATATTTTCCGTGAAGAATTCGCCGCAGGCGATATTAAACTTGTTGAGAGCAAGAACCATATGCTGAACTTTCTTGAGAGCATGAGATCACGTAAAGATCCGATAGCACCGGTCGAGGCGGGGCACAGGTCCAACAGCGTTTGCGTGATCCATCATATCGCCATGAAACTTGGGCGAAAGCTCAAGTGGGATCCGAAGGCGGAGCGTTTTCTAAATGACGATGAGGCCAACAGCATGCTGGATTATCCCCATCGCAGGCCCTGGATTATCTGATAAAGAGGTTATCGATGAGATCGATTGCTATAAAAATGCTTGTGCTGCTTGCAGTATTTTCAATGAGTATTGCGAGCAAAGGCGCCGAGCCCGTCCGACTCGATAATGACGAAGCCAAGAGCCAGTGGCACGTACTGATCGAGGGCCGCAAAGCCTTTACTTATCAATACAGCGATGAACTTGACCTGGTGCATTACTGGCCGCTTTACAGCCCATCGGGCAGGAATATGCTGGTACAGAAGATAGATCCGTACCCGCATCATCGCTCCTTCTGGTTCGCCGATACGGTCCAGTTGTCGGGTGATCCGCGAAAGGTGAGCTTTTACAATGCTCTTTACTCCGGACAACAAGCGGCTGAGACGGCGGGCGATAAAAACAAGAAAAAAGCGACGCTGCCGCCATATCGCGATCATATCCGCCACGCCAGGTTCATTTCGCAACGTAAGAAAGGTAATGAGGCAGTTGTAAAAAAGCAGCTCATTTGGGAATACGACCATGACAAGCCTTTGCTGGATGAGTTGCGTAAGTTGAGGATCGTTTCCTTAGGTGGCGGCGAGTATCTACTCGACATCACCTTCACTCTTAAGGCTTCTTATGGCGATGTCCACTTTGTCAGCGATGCGGTTCACTACGCCTGGCCTTACATCCGTATCAACAAGACTTTCAGCGGCGACAACGGCGGGACGATCACCAATGACAATGGAGATACCGGTCAGGACGGAACTCATATGAAGCCCGCCTTGTGGATCGATTATTCCAATACGGTTGACGGTGTAACTGAGGGCCTTGCGGTGTTTCAGTTTCCTGATGGCGCCGAACATCAGTGGCTAACGCGCGAGTACGGCACATTCGGCCCGCGACGTGAGAATGCCAGAAGCGGCAAGGAGTTTACACTGAAGAAAGATCGGAGTATGATACAGCGAGTGGGTGTTCTGGTCCACCGGGGAGATGTGAAAAGCGGACGCGTTGCCGAACGTTACCAACTTTATGCGGCGGGCAAATTATGAACCGACGAGAGTTTTTAGGTGTTGCCGCCACGACAGCTGTGGTTCCACTGGCCTATTCAAAGGAGTTACGTATGTCAAAGATCGAACAAATCGATGTCTTTCCGATGCGATATCCGATGAAAGGGTATTTTAAGTTCTTCACCGGTCCGCACGGAGGAGCCGGGCGTGCGGCTGTTATCGTCAAGATCACCGCTGGCGACGGGACGGTGGGTTGGGGGCAGAGCGTACCGATCGCCAAGTGGAGCTATGAGACACTGGAGACAGCTACGATCGCGTTGCGAGATTATTACGGGCCGGCACTTATCGGGCATGACCCGACGAATATCGAAGAGGCACACGCCGTGATGGACAGGGCGATAGCGCCGGGCTTTTCGACGGGCATGCCGATCACGCGGGCCGGTATTGATATCGCCCTGCACGATCTTTGCGGCAAGCTGCAGGGCAAATCATTATCGCAGATGTGGTCGCGCGACGCCGGCGAACCTGTCGAGTTAAGCTGGACGGTCAACGTCAAGGGTATCGACGATGTCGAAGAAGTGATGGAAGAGGGCAGGAAACTGGGTTATCGAAATTTTAATATCAAGGTTGCGCCGGACCCGGTATTCGATGTTGAACTGGCCAAGCGCGTCAGAAAACTTGCCCCCAGGGGCTTCCTCTGGGCCGATGCCAACGGGGGATATGATCCGGCTGTGGCGCTTAAGGCGGCGCCTAAACTGGCTGACGCTGGTGTCGATGTGCTCGAAGCACCACTAAAGCCCAATCGCATTTCCGGTTACCAGGCGCTGAAGAAGCAGGGCGCTCTGCCGATCCTTATGGACGAGGGCGTTGTCAGCCCAACCGATCTGGAGGAATTTTACAAACTTGGCATGATCGACGGTGTGGCAATGAAACCGTCTCGTTGCGGAGGACTCCTGTCGAACAGGCGGCAGATCGAATTCTGCATCGAACACGATCTTATATGGCTTGGCAGCGGTCTTACAGACCCTGATATCTCAATGGCGGCGACGCTCTGTCTGTATTCGGCCTACGGACTGAAGAAGCCGGCTGCACTGAATGGGCCGCAATTTGTCACCGCTGACGTATTGAAAACGCCGCTTAAGATCAAAAACGGAATGGCACAGCCTCCGACAGGTCCGGGACTGGGTATCGAGGTCGATGAGGACAAGGTAATTGAACTTATGAAGAAAAGTAAGGGCGACAGATTATGAAGAGCAAGTCCATGCAAGAACAAAGACTTTCCCAAAAAGATGCCGGAAAGTGCGGTATGACGGAGTTATCAAGACGTGATTTCTTAAAGACGTGCGCGGTTACAGCGGCAGGCGGTTCTCTGCTGTCCAACAGTTCCCTTCAGGTCGACTTCAAGGCCCTGAAGAAGCCCAACATCATATTCATTTTGACCGACCAGCAATCGGCAACCATGATGAGTTGTACCGGTAATCCCTGGCTGAATACACCGGCCATGGACTACATCGCGGAAAACGGTATCCGCTTTGAGCGTGCTTATACCACGAATCCGGTCTGTTCACCGGCGCGGATCAGCTTCATGACCGGACGTTTTCCCGGTTATTTCAGTTCCGATGAAAAAGGTCTGGCTCGAGAGAATAAGAGTGCAATGGCTGTCTCTGAACTGTCAGAAGAAATTGTCAACACTCACATCGGGGCATATTTGGAAAAAGGCGGCTACGAGTTGGCCTATGGCGGCAAAAAACATCTGCCGGGACCTCTGTCTCCGGAAGAGCTTGGTTTCAATTTTCTTACAAGCGATCCAAGAGATGAGCTTGCAGAAACTTGTGCGAACTTCATCAAACAATCGCACGATCGGCCCTATTTCTTATGGGCAAACTTTATTAATCCTCATGATATTTGCTATGTCGCGATAAACGATGTCAGATATTACGACCAGACGATCGATGACCCGAATCCGAACAGCGGTGAGCAGAACCTTACTGAGATCATGACACTTGATGACGAAATTTCCGAAGAGGAATTTTTCCAGGATAATTGCCCGCCGCTACCGGGGAACTATTTACCGCAGATTGACGAACCGATGGCGGTCAGCGAACTTATCGAGCTTAGATCATTTCGTAAAATAGCCCGGGATACATATACGGATAAGGATTGGCGATTTCATAGATGGGTCTATCACCGTCTGACCGAGCAGGTTGACAGGAAAATCCAGATGCTGCTCGACGCCCTTAAAGAAAGCGGCCAGGAAGAGAATACGGTTGTAATATTGTCCAGCGACCATGGTGACATGGACGCCTCCCATAAGATGGAACACAAAACCGCTTTTTACGAGGAATCGGCGCGGATTCCCTTTGTGGTCATGCACAAGGGTACTGCGCCGGGCGGGCGTGTTGATGATGAGCATCTTGTTTCCAACGGCCTCGATCTTTTACCGACGGTCTGTGACTACGCCGGCATCGGCGATGCCAAAGCTGACCATAGAGGCCGCAGTTTGCGTCCGCTCATTGAAAGGAAAGCCGTGAAGAACTGGCGACAGACTCTTGGTGTGGAAAGCGAGATCGGTCGCATGGTCGTGGGCGATCGTGTTAAATATATCAAGTATGACTTTGCGGGCATTGAAGAGCAGCTTCTTGATCTGTCAATCGATCCGGGCGAGACCGAACATTTTGCCGATGATCCGGGTCATGCGGAGATATTGGAGCAACTGCGAACATCCTACAATGAGCAATGGTTTCCGGGTACTTAAATGATAAATGTCGAATTTCCAGAAAGGAAAAGAAATGGAAAGACGTGATTTTTTGAAGACGTGCGTAGCTGCGGCAGCGGGAGGGGTGATGCTTTCCAACCGGGAGATGAAGGTTAAGGTCGGCCCGCGGCCCAATATCCTGTTCGTCCTTGTCGACGACCAGCGTAATGACACGTTAGGCTGTGCGGGTCACCCCTTTATTCAGACCCCTAATATAGACCAGCTTGCCCGAAACGGGGTTCGTTTCGAGAATATGTTCGTCTCGACGTCGATCTGCATGGCCAGCCGGGCCTGCATCTTTACCCGCCTCACCGAACGCAGCCACGGACACACCGGCGGCGGCCCGCCCGTCATCTCAAAAGATATCGATACCGGCTT
>DAOVVQ010000039.1 GCA_030637065.1 Planctomycetota bacterium | reverse complement strand
TTTTTTGCGTCTGCGGCGATTATATCGCGACCCAGCGGCGGCGGCAAGTGGCAAGTTTGGCTTTTTTTGGGGCCGATGCGGGCGGTTAAAGGTATCCTGCGACAGGTGCCGATATTGAAGAATGCCCGCAGGTCGGCCTGTGGGGCCTCATGCGTATTGCGGCTGGGGAACGGGTATTTTCAGAGGGTATGATCTTGTCGAGACAGATGCAAACGATACGGGATCGGCTGGGCGGGACGGCTTTAGACCGGACCATCGGGCGGTTTCTGGACTATATGACCGTTGAGGCGGGGCTTTCGGAGAATACTCTGCTGGCCTATGGGCGGGATCTGGTGGCGTTCGTCGAGTACTGCCACCGGGAGCATATTACAGCTATCGACCAGGTCCGGCCGGAGTTGCTCTACGGTTATCTGCGGGATATGAGCCGGGGGGGCAAGGCGGAGGCGAGTATCAGCCGGGCACTGGTGGCGGTGAAGATGCTGCTGAGGTTCGGTATCCTGACCGGCATCCTGAAGGACGATTTTACGCGGATTATCGAAGGGCCCAAGCTCTGGCAAAGGCTGCCGAGTATCTGCAACAAGGAAAAGATTCTGGAACTCCTGAATGCCCCCCAGCCGGAAGATCCCTATTGCCTGCGGGACAAGGCGATCCTGGAGGTGCTTTACGGCACGGGGTGCAGGGCCAGCGAGGCAGCCGGTCTTAAGGTTTCGGATATGAATCTCGCGATCGGGTATATGCGGTGCTTCGGCAAGGGCAGCAAGGAGCGGATAATCCCACTTGGCAGGATGGCGATCGCGGTGACTACCGAGTATATCCAGGAACAGCGTCCGATGCTGACCAAACCGCACAGCAAAGAGCATCTGTTTCTTTCGCGGACGGGACGCGGTATGGATCGGGTGGATATCTGGCGGGTCGTGAAAAAATACGCGAAACGGGCGGGCGTGCCGGGCAATCTTACGGCGCATTCGCTGCGGCATTGTTTCGCCAGCCATCTGCTCGCCGGCGGCGCCGATCTACGGAGCCTTCAGGAGATGTTAGGGCACGTCGATATAGCGACGACGCAGATCTATACGCATGTGGACCATGAGAGACTCAAGAGTATTCACAGGCAGTTCCATCCAAGAGCTTGAGTCATTTTATATTTTATATTTTAGATTTTATATTGTGGTGTTAGTGAAGTCGTTAATTGGTTTTCTGGTTGGGCTCAAATGATTGTTGGGTTGCTTAAAATTCATATTCATTTGCATGGGATGGGTTCTCTTAAGGATAAGAGGCGGATCGTTAAGAGCGCTATCGGTCGGCTCAGGAGCCGGTTTAATTTTTCCGTCTCGGAGGTCGAGGCCCACGACAGTAAGGAACTGGCGGTGATCGGGCTGGCAGTCGTCTCCAACGACTCGACGTTCGTCAACAAGCAGTTAGATACGGTAGTAAATTTCGTCCAGGCCGACGGGAGATTCTACGTCGGCCAGATCGACCGTGAGATATTTCCGTCGGGATTTTGATCGATAGGGGAGGTTTCGCTTCGCTTGACGGGATTAATTCTTAACCACGGATTTCGCGGATCCTCCTTCCCGGCTGCGATGCGCTCCGCCGCGGCGAGCGCGTAAAGCTACGGCGGGACAGGTTTTCACGGATTAAAGGGAAGCACTAAATTCTAATATCTACGTTTTCAGCGTGGGCCAAGGCCCACCCTGCCGGCTGGAAAATTACAACAAAGCCACAGAGGACACAGAGATCGCAGAGATTCTATAATTCTTTGCTTCTCTAATTCTGTTCTTCTTTAATTCTTTTCTCCGTGTCCTCTGTGAGCTCTGTGGCTATTTTTTCGTTTTGCCCTTTTTTATAGGATTAGTTTAAGACAGCCGTTTTACGTAGACGTAGTAGGCTCCTCTTGAGGCTCCTTTTTCGTCGGTGAACCATGTTTCCAGTCTGGCCTTGCCCTTTTTCAGGTTTGCCTTGAAGGTTACTTCCGACGCTTTTTTGCGCACTGGTTTTGACTGGTCGAAATCGGCGATCTTCAGCCTGGCATTGGTTACGTTCACTACCGTGCCTGCCCGGTAGGGTCTTCCGCCCGGGACGTCGTCTCCGGGTGGTACGGATGCGTTTATCGCCGCGCCCGATTCGCGGGGCCAGCGTCTTAGTGCGAATTCGTATTCGCCGTCCCTTGCGACGTCGACCGCCCAGAAGCCGTTTGATCTCTGGCCGCTGCGGATGGTGTTCTGGTTCCACGGCTGAGAGGGACCGTGCCAGTCGTGGCAGGTGATGGTCACCGGGTCCTCGGCATCGGAGCCGATGATGGTTCGCGTGTACTCGTCGAATCGCTCGGAGACGCTTGACCACCATTTTTCGTATTCGGCCCGCAGTCTTTCGACGACTTCGGGGCGGTCTTTGGCGATGTCGTTCTTCTGGCCCGGATCGACTTTCATATCGTAAAGCTCTGTCCCGTTAATCAGCCGCCAGCGGTCGGTCATCGTTGCGCACTTTCGCCATTTGATCGGGTGCTCGACCCGCTGAGAATCGGTGATAAGTACGCGGTCGGGCCAGCCTGCATCCTTGCCATAGAGCAGCGGTTTTATGGACGTCCCGTCGAACTTAACGCCCTTTGGCTCCGTCAGGTCGCACAGGTCGATCAGCGTCGGCAGAACATCTACGTGTGCGGTAACGCGGTCAATGTCGCGTCCCCGGGCTATTTCGCCCGCCGGCCAGCGAACAAAGAACGGCACCCGGTGGCCGCCGTCGTACTCGCTGCCCTTTTTGCCGCGCATACCCGCATTAAAACCCTTGCCTTCGCCGTGCTGGGTGTCTCTATCTACGGCGTATCCCGCGGCTGTTCCGTTGTCGGTGGTGAAGATGAAGATGGTGTTGTCTTCGAGTCCGAGTTCGGCGATCTTGTTTCTCAGGCGGGCCATGTTGTCGTCGACGTTGGTGATCATCGCGTAAAAGTTGGTGTTGGGTATATCTTTGTTGCCGGCGTACATATCAAGGTACTTTTGCGGTGCGTGGAAGGGCCCGTGAGGGGCGTTGGTGACGAGGTAGGCGAAGAAGGGCCGGTCGCGGTTATCTTCGATGAACCTCATTGCCCCGTCGAACCAGATATCGGTGCAGTAGCCTTCGTACTTTTTCGGCGTTCCATTGTGGAAGTAGGTGTCGTCAAAGTAGTCGTTATTCCAGTAATCGGGCGTCTGGATCACTCCGCCGCCGCCGTGGATGAGCACCTCATGGAAGCCCCGGTCCTGCGGACGGAAGGGATAGTTGTCGCCCATGTGCCACTTGCCGAAACAGCCGGTCCTGTAGCCGCTCTGCGAGAAGACATCGGCCATCGTGACCTCGTCCTTTCGAAGCTGACTCCTTCCGCCGATGGTGTGCCAGAGACCCGTCCGATTGCAGTAACGGCCCGTATTGAGCCCCGCCCGCGTCGGCGAGCAGGTCGGCCCAACGTGATAGTTTGTAAGTCGCGTGCTCTGGGCGTGGAGTTTGTCAAGGTTGGGCGTCTTGATGATCGGGTTGCCGTGACAGGCCAGATCGCCATAGCCCTGGTCGTCGGTCATCACGAGTACGACGTTGGGACGAGCGGGATTGCGACTTGGCGACTTCTTCGCCGTTTCAACACAGCCAGGCAGAGCAAAAGACACAGCACCGGCCCCAAGAACCTTCATGAAACTTCTTCGATTAAGTCTGGTGTTCATATTGGAATCCTTTCTATTGTTATTGACTCGGGAATTTTAACCTGAAGCGCAACGTATTTCAATAGTCTACCACAGGTTTAATCCGGATATTCGTATACCTCGGTCTTGTGCTGTTAATTGGCGGTCTGTCAGGCTGTCGGGTATAAAAGACACGATCGCTTAGGCCGACATAACCTTCAAGAACGCCTCCCATCTGATAAAAATAATGTTTCGGAGGACTTAAGATGATCCCGACAAAAACCGACTTTGACTTCGTGCCAAAATCCCAGGAACTCCACAGATCGTTTGGCTTTCCCTTAAATAGCGGTGACGTTGCAAGTTCAGTGTCAGGCACACCGTCATTGTCCGAGTCCAGCCATGCGGTTATTGAAAAGGCTCCCAGGTCACCGGCGGCTGCATGTTTGACCGACACACGATAACGCGATGCCGTGAGATACTCTGGTAATACCCGCCACACGTAACAATGAGCCCCCTTCTTCTCGATGTCGGTTACGTCTTTGCCAATTGTGCCAACTGTGCCCGTCTGGGCCGCTCTCGTTGAATCCGATGTCCGCGTTGCATTTTGCAGTTTCCTGTCTTCGGCAAGTTGCAGTTCGGCTGCCTTTTGTTTCAGGCCTGCTTTTTGATAAGATGAATAGAGAGAGCTGAAAACCAGCTCGTGTTTTTTGGAGACCGCCTTTTTCTTTGCCGCCTCATTGTCATCGAACACAGGCAATTCATCCCACTGCTGCTTAAATAGAGTGTGCAACGATTCGGTTTTCCCGCTGCCGTCAGCCAGCTTTATCAGGTGTGTCAGTTGTTGCTTATAGGATGAATCATCCTCGGTGCTTTTGAGCCACCCTGAATACGTTTCGGCTGTGGCGTTAAATCCATTTCGCCGAAAGACATACGAACCCATAACATTCCTGATACGGGCAAGCAGGTCGACTCTTTCCGTGTTTTCAAAGCGTTTAATTACCGAGTTCAGGAGGTCGATGTCCCGGTTGTATTCGTTTCCCGCCGAACCGGCAACAACTTCAAGCCGCGAGGAAAAGACCCTTTCGGCAATATCACATAAAAGAACGGGGTGGCTATCGAGTGTTGTCAGGGCTTTTCGGATAATCCTTTCCGCCTCTGCATTAAGAGAAACACGTGTGGTATCAATATCCGCCAGACAAAGCCACGCACGTAAGCAATACGGATTCTCATCGACCGCATCGTACAGCAGCGATATCACCTTTGTCCGGTCTTTCTCCGCCGCAGCATCATACAAATGACAGCCGACAATTGCTTTAAGATATCTCTCATAGGACAGATCCATCGCCGAAGCCGTCAGGGTAAACTCATGCTGGCCGGCTTTCTGACGCTTGATCGGACAAAAGTATTCTCCGTCACAAACTCCACGCGAAGCCAAATAGCGGACAGAGTAAGCCTCTCCCGATTCGACCCACCCTTCATAAGCGTGTCCAGGCGTCGTCAATCGCACTGATGGTATGGCAAGAGTTTTGAAAATGCTGCTGGCATAATAAGCCTGTTGAGAGCATACGCCGCCTTGTCGAGAGATTCGGGGTAGAGTCATTGGGACGTTTGATATCGGAACAACTCTGCGCACAGAAGCGCCTTCAAGGTACTCAGGTTCACCGTGAATCTTCGACAGGCTTTCCAACGATTTGCCAGCATGTTGCGAGAGAGCCCATTTTCGTTCGGCGATCGGAACATCATTGTCTGCGACATAAACCAACAGCAGCCAGGGTGTGGTCTTAAGCGGGAACAACATCTTTGACTCATAGTCGAGATAGTATTTGAACGATTCTTTCATTGACGGCACATCGCGCCCCTTGGCAACCCAATCCATCCATGGGGCACGAATTGTCTCGCCTTTGGCTTGCCCGTACACGATCGCAAATGCCATTGCCATGTGTGGATAGTCATCCAGTTTAGAGCCGTATGCCGCGTATAGCTCGCTTAGGCAATGAACTATGTCTGTGTTGTAATCCGGATGCAATACAGCAAGCATGCCGTGGTAGATGGTACTGTTGCTCCTGACCCAACCCCAAAATTCCTCCGAAAGCCGGGCTGACTGCATGGCCTGCTGTTCGGCGTGACTGTAGAAAGCCTCGATGGCCTGCGGCGTTAAACGTCCCTTCGATGCCAATGTGGAAAGCCGCAAATCCGAGTCGTCCGCAGCAGTTACAGGAGATGCCGCTATGGTCAGTAACACAACCACCGATAACAACCAAATTTGCCCGGACTGTGACTTGAAGTATAACATCAGGCCCAAAGAGTCTTTCAAATCAGAACAGTTTAAGATAATTACGTCGCGTAGAATCGCAATTGGTCATATTCTTGCTCTTCTCACACAAACGTTTATTTTTTCTTCTTAGTCTCAAGGTTCGGGTTGTATTCCGGGTTTCTTTCGGTTGGTACGGGGGCGTTGGTTTTTTTTCGCCACTGGGCCATTAGTTGGTGGAGCTCTCTGGTCTTATCGGGGTTTTGTTTTGCGAGATCGTTTGTTTCGCCGATGTCGTCTTTGAGGTTGTACAGTTCGAGCGTGCCGTCCTCGAAGTATTCGATCAGCTTCCAGTCGCCCTTTCGCACCGCCCCGGCTGGCGTGGTCCTGAACGGCCCGTGCTGGGCGGTATAGCCCTCGAGGTAGGCCGGGAAATGCCAGTAAAGGGTGTCCCTGTCCGGCTTGCCTCTCTGTGTTAACAGGTCCATGATGCTAACGCCGTCGAGGGTATGCCCAGCCGGTTTGCCCGCGCCTGTGATCTCCAGAAACGTCGGATAAAAGTCGATACTGATCACCGGCGTCTCGCAGGTGGTGCCGGATTTTATCATAGCGGGCCATCGTACGATCATCGGCTCGCGGATCCCGCCTTCGTAGAGCATCCCCTTGGAGCCGCGAAGGGGTTTCATGCTGGTTACACCGCCGTGGCCGCCGTTATCGGAGAAGAATACGACGACCGTATTTTCGGTCAGGTTCAGCTCGTCAAGCGTCTTCATTATCCGGCCCACGCCCTGGTCGGTGCTCTCTATCATTGCGGCATATTTGGCATTATCCTGGCCGTTGTGCGGGGGCTTGTTTTGGTACTTTGCGATCATGTCCTTTTTGGCCTGGAGTGGCGTATGGACGGCGTAGTGCGGCAGATAAAGGAAGAAGGGCCGGCTGTGATTAGCCTCGATGAACGCGATCGCCTCGTCGGTGAGCCTGTCGGTAAGATATTCGCCATCGGGGCCGTCGGGGAGGTCATCGTTCTTGTAGGGGCTAAAATAGCTCTTGGGGTGTCCGGCTTCGTTGCCGCCGATGTTTACGTCGAAGCCCTGGCCGATGGGTCCGGCTTCGGGGTCTGCTCCGAGGTGCCACTTGCCCATGCTGGCGCTGATATAACCGGCGGGCCTGAGGGCATCGGCGATGGTCGGGATCTTCGGATCGAGCGTGGTATTGTTTTCTGTAGGGATGATCTTTCGCTGATGGCTCTTTCCGCGTGCCGAGCTGCCGACGGTGTATATGCCGTGCCTGGGACCGTATTGGCCCGACATCAGGCACGCCCGCGTCGGGGCGCAGTTCGGGGCGTTGGCGTAGGCGTTTGTAAAGACCATGCCCTGTCGGGAGAGCCGGTCGATGTTGGGCGTTTCGTAGAATTTGCTGCCCATGAAACCGACATCTTTCCAGCCGAGATCGTCAATGAGAATGAAGACTATGTTGGGCTTTTTGCCGGTTGGATTTGCTTTGTCGCCGCTGGCGGTGCATCCGGGGGGCAATGCAAGTGCGGCTGAGGCGAACCCGGCGACCTTTAGAAAACCGCGTCGGGTCAGAGCGTTCCTGCTCATATATTCCTCCTGTGCTTAAGATTATCCCTGCTGGCCGTCGGGGCCGGCGGGTAATTGGTTTTCTTCCTTAAACTTTGCGGCGATGTCCCAGAATCGGGGCATTGTATAGTCGAAGAACTGCTTATAGCTTTCGCAGAAGTAGCTCGGTGCGCTGTAATTGCCGTCGACGACGATGCGGTCCTTGAGGCATCCGCCCCTGCACATATCCAGGTGCCGGCAGACGAGGCATTTATTGTCAATCTTGCGTTTCTTAGAGGCGAATGTGCGTTTGACCTTGTTCTGGGCGAGTTTCTCGATCGGTGTTTCGAGTATGTTGCCGAGCCGCCACGGATTATCGACGAAGAAGTCGCAGCAGAAGGCGTCGCCGTTGTGCTCGATGACGATATAATCGTTGCACTTGGGCATGAAGGTGCAGATCGAGTGCCTTCCGGCAACGCAGTAGGACAGGATGCTGTCGAACATCCGGATAGACAGCTTCGTCGGGCCAAAGTCGACCCAGCGGTCGAATATCCGGCACATAAAATCACCGAACTGCTTCGGCGTTATGCTGAAATCGGCGATCTCTCCGGTAGTCGGGTCGTTTTCGACGCAGGAGACGAACTGGAGATACTCGATGCCAAGGTCCATAAAGAAATCAAAAACATCATCCGGAGCGACGACATTGTGCTCGCTTACCAGCACGAGAATATTGAATTCAACGTCATGCTCTTTGCATTTTTCGATCGAGGCCATCACCCGGTCGAACGTTCCTTTGCCGGCGTGGTCGAGGCGATAGTAATCGTGGTACTTTTTCGGCCCGTCGAGGCTTATACCGACGAGGAATTTGTATTCGTTCAGAAAGCGGCACCACTCATCGTCATTGAGGAGAATGGCGTTGGTCTGGAGAGCGTTGGTCACGACCTGGCCGTCGGAGCCGTATTGCCGCTGAAGCTCGACGACTTTTTTGTAGAAGTCCAGCCCCATCAAAGTCGGCTCGCCTCACTGCCAGGCGAAGCTGCTGCCGGGCAGACCGAGCTTGAGGTAGCTGGAGATCATGGTCTCTGTGACCTCGTCGCTCATTCGGTGGGCACCGCCACCAAAGACGCTCGTCTTGCCGGAATAAAAGCAGTACTTGCAGTCGATATTGCAATCGGGCCCGGTCGGTTTTATCAATAGCGTAAAAGGACGCATAACCTCTCCAAAATTCAATAGAATATCAAAAGCGTAATATTAGCACGGATTCGCGGCGAAAGCAACCGCTGGGAACCCGATCACAGCCCCCCTGCCGCCGGCAACCCGGAGAAATACGGCTATTTCAGGCGATTGTTCGGGTTTTTGGGGCATTTGCGGGCATTTAGCCGGCGGGATGTGTGGGTGCGGACCTTATACCATTGCCATTAAAAAAATGTGAGTCAATCCGTCAGTATGGGTGGCAGCGTGTTTGCGCAGCAAACCGATGGGCGTAGACACATAGTCACCCACCATCGGTTTGGCTTCGCCAAACACGCTGCCACCCTTGCTGCGCTCTGAAACACGCCGCTGGCGCAAGCATATCACACTCACAATAATTAAATGGGACTGGTCTTATAATAATTTTAGTTAATTCGAGCCGATGACCGGTGTATTCATCATGGGTTTTATTTGAAAGGATTCATGATGAATATGGTTTTTCTCGTGGATTGATCGGCTCTTATTAACTGTAATCCATATTAGATATCAGATGGATCAAAGAACCCGGCGCCCCCTCAAAAGGCCGCCTGGTGTCACCGGATGGGTGCACTCTTCAATGGACGGCTATCATGGCGCGTAGGTGATTATGAGTTTGGGGCGATAGTCGGCATTGGCGTTATCTCCCGAGTAGAAACCGAGATAGTTGAAACCGATGACGGGCTCGTTGTACAGATTTGTAAATCGCACTCTCATTTGGGTGGTGCTCGTCACGTCGATATGACTCAGCGCCTCAGCCGTGAAGAAACTTGACAGCATGGGGGTATCGACTCCGGGGTCGGGCCCGGCGAAAGTCGCTACAGCACTGTCATTGGGGTCGGCGTCCCAATCGACATTTTCCAACTGACGTCCTGTCCCGAAAAACGGCTTGATTATATCGACGTAACATGTCCCGCCCCATGTGAACGGGTCGGTTGCTCCGGAGATGCCGCCGCGAGTCATCTCGATCCTTGCCGCCATTATGGTTACATCGTCGGGCACATCGGCTGTGTCAAATGACAGCACCGCCGCGTACCCGTAGGAATACGCTGCGCCTCCCGATTGCCAGCCGCCACCGAGCAACAACGCCATATTGTTGCTGCCTAAGTAGTTCTTTCCCTTGTAGCCGGCGTCATTGCCCCAGATCCGTCCGTCATCGGCCCCGACGCTATGCAGCGATGTTTCAACCAGGGGCAGGCCCGTTAAGGTCCTGGCCGGTTTGGGTGCGGAGAACGTATTTTCATTCTGATTTTCCGATTTGTCCCGCATCTTGACCCTGTAGGTATAGACTGTATTCGGGGTAAGTAGCGTATCGACATAAACGCGGCTGTTCTGCCAGCCGCTGTCATGCGCCGGATCGGTCATGTTCTCGAAGTAATATTCGGCTCCGCTTAAGTCTGTGGCTGTGGCGGAGGTCATGGTTATCGAGTAGGAACTGGTCGGCTCGGGTCTGGAGGCCCAGTTCGCCGGGTCGGGGCCGGGGGCCTTTGTGTCTGTCGGAGCCACGTAGTCGACGATAAGCCTCGGATGGTAATTCGGATCGGAATAACCCCCCGAATAGAAGCCAAGGTGGTTCCTGTCAACGTCATAGAGATTTGTGAAGCGGAATCTCAGTTGCGTAGTGCCGTTCTTGTTGATCTTATCGATTCCCTCGGCATTAAATGGTGTCGACGCCAAGACATTGTCGAGTCCGGGGTCCGGTCCGACGAAGTAGGCGATATGATTTGCATCCGGCACGGCATCGAAATCTTCCGCCAGGAGGGTGCTGCCTTCGCCAAGATACGGGCTGGCGATATCGATATAGCAGCTCCCGCCCCAACTGAACGGGTCCGGTCCCGGATCGGGCCAGGTATTTCCGCGTATCAATTCAAGCCTTGCTGACAGCAAAGTCGCGTCGATCGGTATTTTGGATGTGTCGAATGAGACCACACCTGCATATCCGAATGACGGAGCGTCATCCTGGAAAAGGCCGCCCAAGACAATAGCTCCCGCGTCGGTGTCGGCAAAGTTTTTGGAAATACCTCCGTTTTCGTCACCCCAGACGCGTCCGTCTTCGATGCCATCGCTTAAGCCTTCGTAGGTGTCTTCATGGAATTCCGGTTTGTCTCGATCTTCCATCCAGTATTGCAGTATGTGGTCAAGGTCAAAGACATCGATCCCGCCGCTGCGATCGAGGTCCGAACCGCCGCACCACCTGGTATAAGTGCATTCGCCACCCATCCAGTAGCGGGCTATCGTCATGAAGTCGTCAAGATTTACGCGTGTATTCGCATCGAAATCGGAGCAGTAAACCACCTCACTGAAATCGCTTTCAACAAAGCCCGACGGTATTCCAGTGCCGCCGGAGAGACCGGCAATACCGTCGAGAGCATCTATGTTCAGGTATGTAATGCAGATCGTCCCGTCATAGAACATTTCGATCTGGAAACTGTTGCTGTTGGCCGCTCCTATCTCCGGCACATCCTGATACGTTACGACTACACGGTTTCCAAGCTGCTTGTAGCCGACCCAGCCGCCCGCAGAGGGGTCCAGATCGTCGAACAATGAGGATATCCGTCTTGGTCCGAAATGTCGCGCCATATATTCGTTGCCCGAAATTGTGCCGGAATCGAAAGTAATAGAGCCGTTGCTGTTTATCCAGAAGGAGCTGTATGGATCGCCGAAAATGCTGACCTCTCTGCCGCCAACCAAAACCGCTTCAACGTAGGAATCGTCGGCTAAGGTGACGATCGTACTGTCGATCGGATCCGTTGGGAAATCGCTGACCTCGTCACGACATAGCCTGTAGAAATTCGGCGAACCGTCAGGTACGTATGTGAAGGTCTGGTAGTCAAGATCATTGTCGCCTTCACTGAACATCTCGGCAAAGAACTCGACGGAAATGATCTTAACCGAGGCGATCGCCTGGTTCGAGTCTCCACCGGAAGGCGGCGTGCCTCCGTCGCTGGCCTTGAATGAGAACCTGTCCGTATAGCTAAAGAGAGGATCGGGCGTATAGAGCACGGTATTGCCGCCGCCGGCCAATGTATATTCGATCGAGTCGATATCGATCGGTCCTGCTAAGGGATCGCTGAGCGAGCCGTTGTTCGGCAGCGAGGTGATTATGTAATTAAGTCCCGCAGGCAGACCGTCGTCGATGGCATAAAGTTCGACTAATACAGGCTGGTCGATGTATGTTATGGCGCCTACATTGATCGCCGTCGGTGGGCCTGGGTCTATGGTAGCGGTGTAGTCCTCGTTGAGGTAGTCGGTGCTGACGTCGGTATAAGTTCGGCTGGCAGGAACGAAACTGGCACCTGGGATGGTCGGTGTTACCGTTCCGCTCCATCCTTCGATGACCTCGGTGCTGTAGAGCCCGGCGGCATCCGTAACCGGGTCGCCCGGCAGGCCCGTCATGACGACTTTCTTTAGGCCGGCTGATCCGGAGATGGTATACATCTGAACCTGGTCCGTCCTTTTCGCTACGGCGGTCGACCATGCGGTGGCATTTTGATTTATCGATTTATCCCGGGCCATTACCTGATAAATATACTCGGTGTCCGCAACCAGAGACGTATCTTCATAGCTGTCGCTGTCCTGCCAGCCGGAATCGTGCCCTCCGCCGGCGATACAGGCAAAGTAGTATTCCACGCCGCTGGGATCCGTTGCGGCTGTGGCGGTCATGGCTATCGATCTGGCACCTGTAGCAGCAGGCGTGACCGACCATGTCATCGGGTCGGGGGCCGGCGGCGTACCGTCTTCGGTAGTGGCGGACTGCGCCGAAGAAACCCCGGTTTCGTTGAGGTTGCTGCTCTTATCGCGGGCCT
Organism: Planctomycetota bacterium; assembly: GCA_030637065.1. Classification (GTDB taxonomy): domain Bacteria; phylum Planctomycetota; class Phycisphaerae; order Sedimentisphaerales; family Anaerohalosphaeraceae; genus DAOVVQ01. The sequence continues at coordinate 6,149 of DAOVVQ010000039.1, read as the reverse complement.
TAACCGTATATGTGTAAGTGGTAAGGTCGTCGAGACCGGTATTGTTATAAGTGCTGCTGAGCTGCCATCCGGAATCGTGCGCCGGATCGGTAATGTTGGCAAAGTAGTATTCGACACCGCTTAGATCGGAGGCCGTGGTAGCTGTCATCGATATTTCGTTGGGCCCGACCGTGAAAGGAACCACCGCCCACGTCATCGGGTTGGGATTCGGAGGCGTACCGTCCAGCGTTGTCGCTTTGCCTGCCGGAGAAACCTGTGTTTCGTTGAGACTGGGGCTCTTATCTCTGGCCTTTACGCGGTAGGTATAACGGGTAGATTCATTCAGTCCCAAATCGACGTACATGGCGCTGCCCTGCCAGCCGCTGTCGTGGGCCGGGTCGGTAATGTTGAAGAAGTAGTATTGAACACCGTTAGGATCGCTGGCGGTAACCGCTGTCATGGATATCGAAGATGTTGACGTGGCGTATGGAGCCGTTGCCCATGCCATCGGGTCCGGCGTCGGAGGCGTACCGTCCATGGTAGTTGCCGATCTGGGAGCCGAGGCTGCGGTCTCGTTGAGATTACCGCTCTTATCGCGGGCCTTGACCGTGTAATAATACTCTGTCCGTTCGGTAAGTCCCGTATCGAGGTAAGTTCGGCTGTCCTGCCAGCCGCTGTCGTGGGCCGGATCGGTAATATTGGCAAAGTAATATTCGACACCGTTGGGATCGATCGCCGTGGTTGCCTTCATGAATATCGAACCTGCCGACTTGACATACGGCTCCATCTCCCAGATCATCGGGTCGGGTGTCGGGGCCGTACCGTCTTGGGTGGTCACCAGGAAGGCGGCGGACATGGCGGTCTCGTTTAAGTTGCCGCTCTTATCGCGTGCCTTGACGGCATAAACGTAGCCGGTCCGTTCCGGCAGCGGCGAATCGACATAGTTCGTGCTGTCCTGCCAGCCGGAATCGTGGTTGGGATCGGTGAGATTGGCAAAGTAGTACTCTACACCGCTCGGGTCCGTTGCGACGCTCGCCGTCATCGAGATCGAGTTGGGCCCGGTGGCGTGTGGCACAACCGCCCATGTCATCGGATCCGGCGCCGGCGGCGTGCCGTCCTGAGTAGTCGCGGACATGGCACTTGAAACAGCCGTCTCGTTGAGATTGACACTCCTGTCCCGCGCTGTGACGGTATAGGTATAACTCGTAAGCTCATCGAGCCCGACGTCGACGTAAGTATCGCCGAGCTGCCATCCGCTGTTATGCGAAGGATTGAAGACATTGGCGAAGAAATACTCGACGCCGTTAGGATCGCTTGCCTTTGTTGCCGTCATCGAGATAGACGTCGGACCAGCCGCGAAAGGCGCCACCGCCCATGTCATCGGATCCGGCGTCGGCGGCGTGCCGTCCTCGGTGCTTACCGGCATGGCGACCGACGGAGCGGTTTCATTTTGATTGACACTCTTATCGCGGGCCTTGACGCTATAAGTATACTGCACGCGGTCATCCAGGCCGGTGTCTATATAAGTGCTGCTATCCTGCCATCCGCTGTCATGATTGGGGTCGGGATCGGTAATATTGTCAAAGTAATACTCGACACCACTCGGGTCCGTTGCGGTGGTGGCGACCATCGACACGGTCGACGGGCCGGTGGCAAACGGCGGCACCAGCCATGTCATCGGGTCGGGCGCAGGCGGCGTGCCGTCCAGTGTGGTCGCCGAGCGGGTCGCCGAAGCGGCTGTGGCGTTCTGGTTGGCGCTCTTGTCACGGGCCATGACGGTATAGCTGTAGGATACAAGCTCAGCGAGACCGGTGTCTTCGTAGGTCCCAGAGTCCTGCCACCCGCTGTCATGATTGGGGTCGGGATCGGTAATATTGTCAAAGTAATACTCGACGCCGCTCGGGTCTGTTGCGGTGGTTGCCGTCATGGATATCGAATCCGGTGACGTCCCGTAAGGCTCCGTTGCCCATATCATCGGGTCGGGCTTCGGCGCTGTGCCGTCTCCGGTGGTTGCCGACTCGGCGGTTGACGGGGCCGTTTCATTCCAGTTGCTGCTCTTGTCCCGGGCCGTTACCGTATAAGTATAGACGGTAAGTTCGTTTAGCCCGATATCGATATACATCGTATCTGGCTGCCATCCGGAGTCATGATTGGGGTCGCTAATGTTGGCAAAGTAATATTCCACACCGCTTACATCGGAGGCGTTTGAAGCTGTCATCGATATCACGCTCGATCCGATGGCGGAAGGAACCGCTGCCCATGTCATCGGGTTCGGATTCGGAGGCGTACCGTCGCCCGTAGAAGCCGACCGTTCCGGCGAGAGAGCCGTTTCGTTCAGATTACCGCTAAGGTCGCGGGCCTTTACCCTGTAGGTATAGACAGTAAGATCGCTCAGTCCCGTATCGATATATGTCGGGTCTGGCTGCCATCCGGAATCGTTTCCGCCGCCGGCGGTGCAGACGAAGTAATACTCCACGCCGCTGGGGTCCGTTGCCGTAGTTGCCGTCATCGATATCGTCGTGGTACCGCTGCCGGAAGGTACGATCGCCCAGGTCATCGGGTCGGGGTTAGGCGCGGTAGCGTCATCGGTGGTAGCTGACTGTTCCGCGGACTCCGCCGTTTCGTTGAGACCAGCGCTCAGATCGCGGGCCTTGACGGTATACGCGTAGGTGGTTACCTCGCTTAGGCCGGTGTCTTCGTATGTCGCAGTTGGCTGCCATCCGGAATCATGCCCGCCCGGGGTTGTGCAGGTAAAGTAATATTCCACGCCGCTCGGGTCGCTGGCGGTCGTTGCCGTCATCGTTATCGAGCTTATTCCCGTCGACTGCGGCGGGGTTGCCCATGTCATCGGATCGGGCGCAGGCGCCGTGCCGTCTCCGGTAGTTGCCGATTCGGCGGAAGATTCGACCGTTTCGTTCAGGTTGCTGCTCTTATCGCGTGCCTTTGCCGTGTAGGTGTAGGTCGTAAGTTCATTTAAGCCGATGTCTTCGTATGTTCTACTTGCCTGCCATCCGGAATCGTTTCCGCCGCCGGCTGTGCAGGTGAAGTAATATTCGACGCCGTTGGGGTCGCTGGCCGTTGTTGCCGTCATCGAAATGGACGTCGGACCGGTAGCAAAAGGCAACGTCGCCCACGTCATCGGATCGGGCGTCGGCGCTGTGCCGTCCTGAGTGGTAGCCGATGCCGGGTCGGAAGGAGCCGTTTCGTTTTGGTTCGGGCTCTTGTCTCTCGCTGCGACCGTGTAGGTATACTTCGTTCGCTCGGCAAGTCCGGTGTCGACATAAACGGTGCTGTTTCGCCATCCGCTGTCATGGGTCGGGTCGGTAACGTTGGCAAAGTAATACTCGACGCCGTTGGGGTCGCTGGCGGTCGTTGCCGTCATGGATATCGAGGTTGGGCTGTCTGCATACGGTTCGACCGACCATGTCATCGGATCAGGCGTTGGCGCAGAGCCGTCTTCCGTGGTAGCCGAACGGGCGACTGACGAAGCCGTCGGATTCCGGTAGGAACTCTTATCCCGCGCTGTCACCATATATGTATACGTGGTCATCTGGCTTAATCCGCCGTCGACGTAGACATTGCTGTTTAGCCATCCGCTGTCGTGGTTGGGATCGGTAATATTTGTAAAGTAATATTCCACTCCGCTGGGATCGGTCGCGATAGTTGCCGTCATGGATATCGAGGTCGGGCCCGTTGCGTAAGGTTCGACCGACCATGTCATCGGATCGGGATTCGGCGGTGTAACATCGTCGGTAGTCGCCGACCGCTCCGGCGAAAAACCGGTTTCATTCTGGTTGCTGCTGAGGTCCCTTGCCATGACCTTATATGTATAGGTGGTAACCTCGGTAAGGCCGGTATCTTCATACGTGGCGCTTAGCTGCCATCCGGAATCGTGTCCGCCAGGCGTTGAGCAGGCGAAGAAATATTCCACACCGCTCGCGTCGCTGGCGGTGGTTGCCGTCATGGATATCGATGTTGTTGACGTGGCGTGCGGCACGATGGCCCATGTCATGGGATTGGGCGTCGGTTTGGTGCCGTCCTCGGTAGTGGCTGACAGTGCCGCCGATTCGGCTGTCCGGTTCTGATTGGGGCTTAAGTCCCTGGCTGATACCGTGTAAGTATAGGTCGTGATCTCGCTAAGGCCGCTGTCGACATACGTGGGACTTGGCTGCCATCCGGAATTGTTGCCGCCGCCGGCCGTGCATGTAAAGTAATACTCGAAGCCGCTGGGGTCGCTTGCCGTCGTTGCCGTCATCGCTATCGAAGTGGGCCCGATGGCCGTTGGGTTCACCGCCCATGTCATCGGATCGGGATTCGGCGCGGTGCTGTCCGGGACGGTTGCCCCTCTTGCAACCGAATCAATGGTTTCTATAAGATTGAGGCTCTTATCCCTGGCCTTTACCGTGTATTCGTAGGTGACCAGTTCGGTCAGGCCGCTGTCGACATAGGTCGAACTCGATTGCCATCCGGAATTGTTTCCGCCGCCTGTCGTGCAGGTGAAGTAATATTCCACGCCGCTGGGGTCGCTTGCGGTGGTTGCCGTCATCGAGATAGAATGCGTGTCCGATACAAACGGCTCTGTCAACCAGCTCATCGGGTTTGGCACCGGAGCGCTGCCGTCCTCGGTGGTGGCGGACTGGGGCGTCGAGATGCCGGTCGCATTCAGATTGCCGCTCCTGTCGCGTGCCTGTACTGTATATTCATAAGTTGTAAGTTCGGTCAGGCCGAAATCTATGTAAGTCGAACTCAGTTGCCATCCGGAATCATGTCCGCCCGGCGATGAGCATGCAAAGTAGTATTCCACGCCGCTGAGGTCCGTAGCCGTAGTCGCTGTCATGGCTAACGATGTCGAGCCGGTGGCGTACGGCACAGCCGCCCACGTCATCGGGTCGGGTAAAGGCGCGGTGCCGTCCTCGGTCAAAGCCGACCTGGCGACGGAAGGCGCCGTTTCGTTGAAGTTGCTGCTGAGGTCCCGTGCCTTGACGGTATACGTATACGCCGTCAGATCGTCCAGCCCGGTATCCGTATAGTTCACACCTGGCTGCCATCCGGAATCGTTTCCGCCGCCGGCTGTGCAGGTAAAGTAATATTCAACGCCATTGGGATCGGTAGCGAGCGTCGCTGTCATCGATATCGACGACGTTCCGAGAGCGTAAGGCTCGGTTGCCCACGTCATCGGATCAGGATCCGGCGGCGTACCGTCCAGAGTGGTAGCTGACCTGGCGACCGAAGCTGTCGTCTCGTTTAGATTTACGCTCTTATCCCTGGCTGTGACCGTATAGGTATACGAGGTTCGCTGAGCAAGCCCGCTATCGAGGTAAACAGGGCTGTTCTGCCATCCGCTGTGGTGCGCCGGATCGGTAACATTGGTAAAGTAATATTCCACGCCGTTGGGGTCGCTGGCCGTTGTCGCTGTCATGGATATTGACGTCGATCCAGCGGCATAAGGCTCGACCGCCCATGTCATCGGGTCGGGCGTTGGCGCTGTGCCGTCCTGGGTGGTGGCCGATTTTGCGGCTGAGGCGGCGGTTGTATTTTGATTAGGGCTCTTATCCCGGGCTGTGACGGTGTAGGTGTACTTTGTTCTTTGCGGCAGGCCCGTATTGAGGTAAGCGGCGCTGTCCTGCCATCCGCTGTCATGGTTGGGATCGGTAATATTGGCGAAGTAATACTCGACTCCGCTGACATCGGTCGCGGTAGTTGCCGTCATCGATATCGAAGTAAACCCGATGGCAAATGGCTCAACCGCCCACGTTGCCGGGTCGGGCGCAGGGGCGGTACTGTCCTCAGTCATAGCCGACTGACCGCCGGACTCGCCGGTTTCGTTGAAGTAAACGCTCAGGTCGCGTGCCTTTACGGTATAGGTATAAACGGTCAGGTTACTGAGGCCCGTATCTTCATAAGTCGCACCTGGCTGCCAGCCGGAATCGTTGCCGCCGCCGGCTGTGCAGGTAAAGTAGTACTCGACACCGCTGACATCGGTCGCAGTAGTCGCCGTCATCGATATCGAAGAGCCACCCGTCGCATAAGGCACGGTCGCCCATGTCATCGGGTTCGGCAGCGGCGGCGTACCGTCAAGCGTAACCGCCGATTGAGCGGAAGATTGGGCGGTTTCGTTAAGGGTGCCGCTCAGATCGCGCGCCAGTACCGGTTGTGTATAGGATGTGAGG